>JAFVAM010000119.1 GCA_017480525.1 Bacteroidales bacterium
ATAAAGAAGGTTCGCAAGATTGAAATCAAAGCCCGGGGACTGAGCCAGCAGATGTTCAGCGGCGAGTACCACTCGGCCTTCAAAGGGCGAGGAATGGTGTTCAGCGAGGTGAGGGAGTACCAGTATGGCGACGATGTGAGGAACATCGACTGGAACGTCACGGCACGTCTGGCACACCCCTATGTGAAGGTGTTCGAGGAGGAGCGGGAACTGACGGTGATGCTGCTGGTGGACGTGAGCGGCAGCGGACGTTTCGGCACACAAGGCCAGTTCAAGGAAGAACTGGCCGCCGAGGTAGCCGCCACACTGGCCTTCAGCGCCATAGCCAACAACGACAAGGTGGGCATGATACTCTTCAGCGACAGGATTGAAAAGTTCGTCCCGCCGAAAAAGGGACGGACGCACATCCTGCGCATCATCCGTGAGTTGATTACATTCCGACCGGAGAGCAACGGCACCGACCTGGGCATGGCACTGGGATATTTCAGCAACGCCATCAAAAAACGCTGCACAACGTTCCTGCTCAGCGACTTCTACGACGAAGGGTGGACAGAAGCCCTGAAGCTGGTGGCCGGGAAACACGACTTGGTAGCGCTGCGCCTCGCCGACCGCCGCGAAGCCCAAATGATGGACCTTGGACTGGTGAAGATGTACGACCCCGAAAGTTCGCGGACGGTATGGGTGGACACTGGCAGCGCGGCAGTGCGCCGTAAGGCCGACGCCCGCTATGCCGAACACGAGCGGAAAGTGGACAACGCCATGAAGCGCTACGGCGTCGATATGGCAACGCTCTGGACAGGAGAAGACTTTGTAAGGCCCCTGAAAGGGCTGCTGGGAAGACGGAGCTGAAACCCATTCCGCAATCGGCGTACACACCAGGAAGAATAGAGAAACAAAGCGCGAGAGAACCGACAACAGACAACCTGATGAAACTATATAGAACAATAGGGATTATAGCCATCATGGGGCTAATGGGATTTCAAGAGGCTTCGGCTCAAGCCGTTGCCAAGCTGAGTGTCGACACCATCGCCCTGGGCGACCAAACAACGCTGAGCATACAACGCGCCCACGTCTACCCTTCGACAGACCAGCTGTCGCAAGACGGCATCCTGGCCCTGACTCAGGAATTTGATACTGCCAAACACACGCAATACACGGTGCTGACGAGTTTCGAACCCGGAGCGCATGTCATCCGCCTAAGCGAGGACGACTCGCTGGTGTTGACCGTGACAGACGTGGACATCGACACAACAAAAGCCGAGATACGCGACATTGCACCCATCGAGAAAGTTCCCTACACCTTCTGGGAGATTTTCCGCTGGGTACTGCTGGGGATGGCCATCGTGGTCTTGGCACTGGCGGGATGGTGGCTCTGGTGGAAATGGCGCAGCGGCAGGGTAAAAGAATGGTTTTCTGACACCCCCACCGACACCCGCACGCCCGAGGAACGCGCCCTCGACCGATTGGAAAAACTGCGCGAAGAGCACCTGTGGCAGGGTGGAAAAACAAAAGAATACCACACCGAACTGACAGAGGCTGTACGCGTCTTCATCGAAGAGGCCACAGGCATCCACGCCACCGAGATGACGAGCGACGAGACCATGGAGAGCATCGAAAACCTGGCGTTGAACATTGACAAAACACTGCTTCGCGACATCTTCACCACCGCCGACCTGGTGAAATTCGCCAAGAACAATCCCCTGCCCCACGAACACGACCGCTCCATGAGCGAGGCTGTGGCATTTGTGAAACAGCTGTGGCAGGCCGTGAAACCGCAGGAGTCTTCTGCGGAAAACGGAAAGGAGGCAGGAGATGCATAACATCGTCTTCGCCCATCCGTGGGCTCTGACAGGCCTGGTGCTGGTGCCGCTGCTGGCAGGCTGGTACCTGTGGCGCTACCGCAAGCAGGAGGCCGCACTGCAGCATTCCAACATCGCATTGTTCGACGGCGTACAGCAAAGCCTGCGCGCCAGACTGCGCTGGCTGCCCTATGCGTTGAGAGTGGTGGCCGTGGGTGCCGCCGTGGTGGCGCTGGCACGTCCGCAAAGCATGTTGAGCCGCCAGGAGATGACGGTGGAAGGCATCGACATCGTGATGGCCATGGACCTTTCGGGTTCCATGCTTGCCGAGGACTTCAAACCCAACCGACTGGAGGCCGCCAAAAATGTGGCTGCCGAATTCGTCAACGGCCGCAAGAGCGACCGCATGGGTCTGGTGGTATTCGCCGGCGAAGCCTTTACACAGGTGCCACTGACAGTGGACCATCAAGTGCTAATCAAACAGCTGGGTAGCCTCAAAAGCGGATCCATGCGTGACGGCACGGCCTTGGGCGACGGTCTGGCCACAGCCATCAACCGCATCAAGGACAGCGAGGCCAAGAGCAAAGTCATCATCCTTCTGACTGACGGAGTGAACAATCAGGGTAGCATAGACCCTCTGAGCGCCGCCGAAATTGCCGACCTCTACAACATACGCCTGTACACCATCGGAGTGGGTAGCCTCGGCAAAGCACCGGTCCCCGTTCGCGACCAATTCGGACGTCTGCACTACCAGAACATCGACGTGGAAATCGACGAAGCGTTGCTGCGCCAGATGGCCGAATCGACCAACGAAGGACGCTATTTCCGCGCCACAAACAAGAAGGCCCTTGCGGACATTTTCGACCAAATTGACCAGATGGAAAAGAGCAAAATCGATGTGACGCAATACGCGCAGACCAAAGACGAGCAGGCGCCATGGCTCTGGATAGCCGTGCTGGCACTGCTGGCAGAGGGTCTGGTCCGATGGGGATGGATGAAGAAATAGAAGAATGAAGAACGAGAAATAGGCAATGATACATTTTGAACATATTGAATATTTGTGGCTATTGCTGGCTGTGGGAGCACTGGGACTGCTGTGGGGACTGATGAGCTGGCGCGAACGCCGTCGGTTGGAGCAATGGGCCGATCGGTCGATGTTCGGACGACTCATTCCCGACCGTTCGGGCTGGCGTCCCGCCCTGAAGACGGGGCTGACGCTGCTGGGCTTGTCGCTGCTGGTGGTGGCGCTGGCCAACCCCCAGTTCGGCACAAGGATAGAGAAAGGCAAACGTTCGGGCAGCGACATAGCCATCTGTCTCGATGTCTCCAACAGCATGATGGCCGAGGACATACAGCCCAACCGACTGGAACGCAGCAAGAAAGTCATCAGCAACCTCCTATCCACCCTGACGGGCGACCGGGTGAGCCTGGTCATCTACGCCGGATCCAGTTTCATCCAGATGCCCCTCACCAACGACTACAGCGCCACCAAGCTCTTCCTCGACCAGGTGAGTTGCGACATGATAGCCTCACAGGGCACCGCCATTGGCGACGCCATAGAAAAAAGCATGGAGACTTTTGGCTATGGTGACCCCGACCGCCCCTGGGAGGTCAACAAAGGACGCGCCATCATCGTCATCTCCGATGGCGAGGACCATGAGGACATGGCTGTCGACAAAGCCCGCGATGCAGCCAAACAGGGAGTACGGGTATGCACCATCGGCATGGGTCTCCCCGACGGCGCACCCATCCCGGAATACAATCCTCGCGGACGCACCAACAACTACAAACGCGACAACAAGGGCAGCATCATCATGACTCACCTCAACGAGAAGATGCTGGAAGACATAGCGCAGGCAGGCAACGGCATCTATGTACGCGCCAGCAACGCCGGCAGCGGCCTGAACGACATCACGACGTTCATCGAAAAGCTCGACAAGTCGGAATTCGGCGAAGCCGTCTTCAGCTCATACGAGAGCCGCTACATGTACCCCCTGATGGCAGGACTGCTTTGCCTGCTGACAGAAGTGCTCTTCTTTGAACGCCGAAACAAGAAATGGAAACTCTTCGAACAATGAAAAGGACACTGACACTGCTGACACTCATCGTCATGTGCTGCGGAGCCTGGGGACAGGCCAACCGCCATCTGCTTCGCTACGGAAACCGCAGCTACAACAAAGAGGACTACGACAATGCCGAGGTGCATTATCGCCGCGCCCTGGAGAGCGACAGCATGGACTACCGAGGCCAGTACAACCTCGGCAACAACCTCTACCGCCAAAAAAAATACGACGAGGCAGCCCGACACTACGACATGGCTCTACAGCAACCCCAAATCAGCGACCAACAACGCGCCAAGACACTGCACAACAAAGGAAACGCCTACCTCAAAGCAGGCATGGAGAACCAAGGACAGGGTATGCCGCAATTACAACAAGCCGTGCAAGCCTACCAAGAGGCCCTGAAGATAGACCCCAAAAACAACGACACACGCTACAACCTGGCCTATGCCCGCCGGCTCCTTCAGCAAGCCCAACAGCAACAGCAACAAGGCGGCGAACAAAACCAGCAACAGAAAGACCAGAACCAGCAGGACAAACAAGACGGCGGACAGAACCAACAGAACCAACAGAATAAGCAAGAACAGAGCAACGACAAAGGCCAGCAGCAGCCAACCCCCAATGACGACAACCAGGAGAATGAGAACTCGCAAAAGCAGAAGCGCGCCAACCCCATGGAGCAACGGAAACAGGATGCCGATCGCATGCTCGAGGCCATGAAGAACAACGAGCGACAGAGCCTTAAGAACCAAATCAAAAAAATGCAGCCCGTCACCGGCAAACACAGCGACAAGGACTGGTAGGTCTGACAAGAGTGTGTGGGAAACAAAAGTCGAGACAAAAGCAGACTGAAAAAAACGATGAAGGAGAAATATTGAAATTCGAGTTATTGAAAGTGGACACTAAGTTTTTATTGAATACACCTATGAACAAACTCATCCACATACTAAACCGCATAGGAGTGTTCCTGACACTCTCGGCAGCCCTCTCCCCCACCCTCATGGCGCAGGAGATGACCGTCCAAGCGCCATCGCAGGTATATGTCGGAGAAAACTTCCCCGTGAGTTTCACCGTCAACGAGCGCATATCCGACTTCAAAAGCCCATCCGTCAACGGACTGACACGCCGGTCGGGACCCAACAGTTCCTCGTATGAGAGTATGAGTTTCGGCTACGGTCAGTCATCGCGCTCGATCAACACCACCATCTCCTACACCTTCACCGCCGATGCCGAGGGTACCGCCACCATTGGCTCGGCCTCATGCATCGTCGGAGGCAAACGAATATCCTCTGAGGCTGTCACCATCAAGGTGGTGAAAATGAGCCAGTCGCAAATGCAGCAACAACAGCAGCAGCGACAGCAACAACAGCAGCGGCAGCAACAACAGCAGCGCCAAGCCTACGACCCATGGGCTCAGCAACCCCAACCCGCCTCGCAAATCAACGACTCCAAGCTCTTCGCCCGTGCCTCGGTGAGCAATACCAACCCCTACCAAGGCGAGCAGGTACTCATCACCTACAAGGTATACACCCAGGTGCCTCTGAACCAAGTGGGCATCGACAAACTCCCCGGCAACAAAGGATTCTGGGCAGAAGACCTCGGGGCCGGCAAGCAGATCAAGCAGTATGAAGAGACGGTCAACGGCCAACGCTACCTGGTGGCCGAGATACGCAAAGGTGCCCTTTTCGCCCAGGAGAGTGGCAAACTGACCATCGACCCTCTCGACCTCAACGTCATGGCCATCGTACAGGCTCCGCGCCGCCGCACAGGGACACTGCTCGACCTCTTCGACGATCCGTTCTTCAGCATGGGGCAGCCCGAAGAATATACGCTCCACACAAAACCCGTCAGCGTCAACGTGAAGCCACTTCCACCCTCCCCCGACAACTTCTCCGGTGCCGTGGGTTCGTTCTCCATCAAGGGAGGTGTCAATCTTGACAAAGTCAAGTCTAACGAAGCCCTCTCCTACCGCCTCACCGTGAGCGGACACGGCAACCTCATGCTTGTCACGCCGACCACGCCCGACTTTCCCGCCTCCTTCGAGGTCTACGACCCTCAAATGCAGGACAACATCAACAAAGGCGACAACGGCATCAGCGGCAGCCGCACCTACGAGTGGGTAGCCATTCCCCGCACCCAAGGCACCTTCACCGTTCCCGAATACAGCTTCGTTTTCTTCGATCCCTCCTCGGCGAAATACGTCACCCTCACCATTCCCGCCCAGACCATCGAGGTGGCCAAAGGCAAATCCGCCGCCGCCTCGAGCAAGGACGATGTCCAGCTCCTCAATCACGACATCAACTACATCCATTCCATCGCCAAAGTCGCACCGTTGTGCGACAAAGCGCACACCTCGCTGGGCTTCTATTTGGCACTGGTCGCCGTGGCTCTGCTCGGTGGTGCCGCCGTAGTGATTGGGAAGAAACGACAGTCCGACGAAAAAGACGTGGCCGGCACCCGTATGAAACGCGCCACGCGAATGGCACGCCGCCGCCTCAAGACCGCCGCCTCGTTCCTCGGCTCGGGCGACACCATGCGCTTCTACGAGGAAATCTACAAAGCCATCTGGGGCTGCCTCTCCGACAAGTACACGATACCCCTCTCGCAGCTGAACCGCGACACCGTCAGTGCATGTCTCGTCGACAAGCAGGTGTCCGAAGTACAGCAGGAGAACATCATGAAGGTGCTGCAGGATGTGGACATGGCTCGCTTCGCCCCCGGCGATGCCGAGGCGCAGAAGCAAAGCATCTATAACGAAGCCCTCCAGATGATTGCCAACTTATAAAAACGCTCACGACAATGAAACGATACATCACCTTAACCATAGCCATCCTGACGGCCATAGGTGCGCAGGGGACAACCACGGATTTCCAGAATGCCCACCATGCCCAGAAGGGCGACAGCGCCTACCGTGCAGGCAACTATGAAGAAGCCGTCGAAATCTACGAAGAGGTCCTCGCTGAAGGATTTACCTCGGCCGACCTCCACTACAACCTCGGCAACGCATACTACCGGCTCGGACAAATGGGACAGTCCATCCTCAACTACGAGCGCGCCCTACGCCTCAAACCCTCCATGGGCGACGCCCGCGAGAACCTGGCCCTCGCCAACAGCAAAACCGTCGACCGCATCGCCGAGTTGCCACGCCTGTTCTTCATCCAGTGGTATGAATCCCTCATCACCCGCATCGGCCCTCACTCATGGCAGATAATAGTAATCGTGTTTTTCGCCCTGACCGTCGCCGCACTCGTTGTCCTCATCCTTGCCCGCGACTTAGGCTGGCGCAAAGGCTCTTTCGCGGCCCTCATCGTCACGGCCATCTTCTTGCTGCTTGCCATAGTCCTCCTCACGGCTTCCACACGCCGTTTCAACAGCCACTCACAGGCCATCGTCATTCAGCCCTCCATGGTGGTCAAAAGCTCGCCCGAAGTGCAAAGTGTCGACAAACTCATCCTCCACGAGGGCACCAAGGTGACACTTTCCGAGGAACTCTCCGGATGGTACAAAATCACCCTCTCCGACGGCACAACAGGCTGGTGCGAGACCGATGCGATAGAAAAAATATGACCTCCCGGAGCATGCCAGCCTCCCCCAAAAAAACACAACAAAATGAAAAGAAGAAGACACCACACGGCCCTCCTGTTGCTCGCGCTTGCCACCACCCTGCCCCTCGGGGCCCAGACCACCGGCTATGCCGTCGACAGCACATGCGGATGCGACATTTTCTTTGTCGATGGCATACAGACCACCCGAGAAGGCGACCTCTACGGCTTCCGGCGCTACGACGGCACCGTCCTCACGCCCAACATCTACCGCTACGTGGGGCAGTTCACCAATGGCTACTGCATGGTGTGGATGGAGGACACCACCGCCGAAGCCACCAACGCCTCGGAACCACCGCTCCTCTGCGGCCTCATCGACTCCACAGGCCGCCAGGTCGTCCCATGTCTCTACCATGCCGTGGGCATCCCCAACGAGGGACGCATCTCCGTCAAGCGCGACAGCCTCTTCGGCTACACCGACCTCTCCGGCCGCATGGTCATTCCCCTCCAGTTCCGCGATGCTGGCATCTTCTCCTGCGGCCGCGCCCCCGTGGCCGTCGTCGTCGACTCCTTCTTCCTTTTCTACACCTACATCGACACCCTCGGCCGACAGGTCTTCCCGCCTCATTACCAGCAGACCCTCCCCTACATCGACGGCTATGCCCCCGCCAAACTATACGACCGCTGGGGCGTCATCGACCTCGAGGGCAACGAAATTGTCCCCTTCGCATTTGAGAGCCTCACAGCTCCCGACCACCGCATCGTCTTCGCCGGCGATCAGGAAGACATGGCCGCATTCCTCCTCCCGAAGCATTCCCCACGCAGACAGATAGCCCCGGCATCCCCGTTCATCTACATCCCTCTCAGCAATGCATCCGACAACCGCATCGCTGTCTACCGAGATGGCAAACACGGTTTTCTCGACCTCGAAGGTAACGAGGTCATCCCCTGCGTCTACGACGAGGTGGGCACCTTCCGGCGCGGCCGCGCCATGGTGCGCCAAGGCGACCGCTACGGCATTATTGACACCCTCGGCGACACCATCCTTCCCATCGAATACGAAGACAAGTCCATCAAAGGACACAAATATGTCTACTACAACGACCTCGCCCTCGTGGAACAGAACGGACGCCTCGGTTTCGTCGACCTCCAGGGCCGCCTCGTCGTCCCCCTCATCCTCGACCAGGCCTACCACTTCTCCCAGAACCTTGCCCCTGTGAACAAAGACGGATACTGGGGCTACATCGACATCCACGGCGACCTGTACCTGCCCCTCATCTTCGACTTTGCCTCACCCTTCCAGCACAACCGCGCCGACGTCGTCTTCAACGGACAGTCCCTCAAAATAGACCCCACAGGCCGATGTGTCCAAAACTGCCACGGCATCATCTCTTTCCGAAGACTCCCGGAAATGAATGACGACACGTCGGAATAACCTGTAAAGCCCACAAAAAAACAAAACTCAAAAGAAATGGCCCAGCCCGTCACCCACCCCGGCACCGTCGTCGCCACCAAGAAAGGCCTCGTCACCGTCCAAATAGAGAGCGTCAGTGCATGCGCCTCCTGCCAGGCACACTCACGCTGCGGCTTTGCCGAGTCGAAAACCAAGACCCTCGACATACCCCTCAGCCGCTCCACAGCCGCTGCCGACAGGGGCTACAGCGTCGGCGATGCCGTCGTCGTCACCATCGACCCCTCCCGCGGCCTCCTCGCCACACTCTTCGCCTATCTCCTCCCAGCACTGATTCTCCTTGCCGTCGTCGTGACGCTCTCCCTCCTCGGCATCCCAGAACCACTCGTCATTCTCGTGGCCCTCGCCGCCCTCGCTCTCTACACTCTCCTCCTCTACCTCTTCCGCCGTCCGCTCGACAACCACTTCACCCTCACCCTCTCCCCCGCCACTTAAAAAAACAAAAATACCCAAAGTTCACAGTTTGACATTCTCCCCTCCATGCTAATCCTCGGCATCGACCCCGGCACCCAAATCCTCGGCTATAGCATTCTTGACACCGATGGCTCCAACCTCAAAATCGAGGCCATGGATGTCCTCTATCTGGAGAAGATTCCCGAATTCAACCTCCGCATACGCCAGATTTTCCTCTCCACCACACGCCTCATCGACGCCTTCCATCCCGACCACCTCGCCATCGAGGCCCCCTTCTTCGGCAAAAACGTCCAGTCCATGCTCAAACTCGGCCGAGCGCAGGGCGTGGCTATCGCCGCCGCCATCTCGCGCGACCTCTCCGTGACCGAATACGAACCCTCTGTCATCAAACAACACATCACAGGCAACGGCAACGCCACAAAACAGCAAGTAGCCGCCATACTGCAGTCCATCCTCCATTTCGACCAGACCCCACGCTACCTCGACGCCACCGACGCCCTCGCCGTGGCCTACACTTGCCACCTGCACCTAACCAACCCCATTGCCGACATCCAGCAGCAACTCGCACCCGCGAAAAAGAAAAGCCGCAAATCCGCCAAGCAGCAATGGGCGGACTTCGTGGCACAAAATCCCGACCGAACCGGATTCTGACCCTGCATTCTGACACACCCCCGATTGAAACATATCGCTTAAACCTCACGGATGAAAAACCCAACACACATAGCAATAACTCAACACCCATAGTCAAAAACTCAAAAAATGCACCATCAAACCATTCGGCTGATAGGCCTCTCAATCCTCCTGCTCCTCGCCTCATGCGGCCATCCGAAGACCGGCAAACAGTTCGATCCCGCCAAGGTGGCCTTCACCGCCCATGTCGACCCTCTCTATGACGGGCAGCTCTACCCCTCCCTCCTCCTCGCCCTCTCCAGTATCGACAGTCCCGCACCCGCCGCCAGTTCGCCTCTGGCCACACTGCCCTCCCCCGTCGCCGCCTCCCTCGTCGCCCCGGCCAACAACGCCGTCCTCCGCATCGTCGTCGACTCCTCTGCCTACAACTACGTCACAATCCTCCAAGAAATCCTGCCCTCGCGCGGCCAAACCTACACATTCCATCCTGCCATCAAGTGGAAATACGACCGCCTGCGTCAAAACCGGCAGAATACCCCCCTCGACCTCACCCTCACCTGCTACATCAACGACGAGGAGACCGACATCCGCAACCTCCATCTCACGCTGCGCTCCGTCAACGAATGTCCACTCTCTCTGCGCTACCCTGACGGTGAACAGCCGCAGGGTGCCGCCTCGCCGCTCGTCGACACCCGCTGGCTCTTCGCTGCCTACGTCAACGAGGAGCACCCCGAAATCCCGCAGATAGCCGAGCAAATCCTCTCGCAAGGCCTCGTCACCTCCCTGAAGGGCTACCAGTCGGGCAAATCCGACGACGTGCGCCAGCAGGTACTCGCCGTCTGGCACAACACTCTCCTCCGTGGCATTTCATACTCCTCCATCTCCTGCACCGCCAACCCCTCCTCGCGCGCCAACGTGCAGCATATACGCTTCTTCGACGAGGTGTGGCGCACACGCCAGGCCAACTGCATCGACGCCTGCGTCTATTTCGCCTCCATCCTCCGCAAAACCGGCCTCCGCCCCCTCATTTTCGTGGAACCCTGCCACGCCTACCTCGGCTACTACACCGACAAGAAACAGAAGAACATAGCCCTGCTCGAAACCACCGTCACCTCGTGGGTCAACTATCCCGACCTCCTCCGCAACCTCGACGAGGATGGCTATCTCCCCGAAGAGCAGCTGCAGAAGATATCCAAATACCTCTCGACGCGCCAGCTGCAGGACTATGCCGAGCGGAAAATCACCACCGACCAACTCCTACTCCTCCTCTCGCGCTCCCTTTTCGACAAAGCCTCCACCTACAACCAGGAGACGCACAACGCCAACCGCCAGCACTTCGCCGACCCAACCAACACCTCTTTCCAGCAACTCGACATCGAGACGCTGCGCCAGATTGTCCAGCCTATCAACTGACACCGACAGGAGGCACCATACTCCCCATTTTCGCCTTATCAAGCCCCTACCAACACCCTATCAAGTTCTACTGAGGTAGGAGTTGGGTAGGAGTTGGTAGGGTCTTGACAGGGTCTTGGCAGGACGATGGCGGCGGGAAGTTGCCTTCCCACGACCCTCTTGCTCCGCAGGGCACCGATCGCGGCGACCGCCCATAGCCGCTTTCATTTCCTATTGTCCAGAAAAGAAAAATTTTGCCATGTGGAGAGTTTTTTGTATCTTTGCATTTTATTTCAACGGATAAAAAACGATAATATGAAGAGACTCATACCCTTGATGATCACTCTGATGCTCACGGTCACGGCCATCGGCCAACCGGGCGAGCGACTGCTGAACCGCCGCTACCAGAACGAGATACGCGACTCGCTGTCGCAGGTGGTGATGAAACGGCAGAAGGAGATGCAACGCTACGCGGAGCGCACACTGGCGTCGCTGCCCAACGACGAGAAGCTCTACGACGAGAGCTATATCTCGGTGGGAGCCGACCTGATCGACACGTTCTACGAGGATGGTCGAATGAGGCTGGATCTGGTGTACCGCCTGTCGTACAACTGCAAACATCTTGAGGGCTACACCGACGACTATCCCCTGGGCACCTACGACGTCGATTCGTCGAACTCCTGCCGCGCCATCTGCCGGCTGACGAAGACCTTTGTGGAGGGTGTTTTGCGCGATGTCTTCACGCGGGGCCACGAGGTGGAGGTCATCATCTCCTCGACAGCCGACGGAACGGAGTTCAGCACGGCAGTGCCCTACGACGGTCGCTACGGTGAGTTCCGCTACTGCCCCGTGGTATTCAACGGCGAGCGGCTGCGCATCTCTGTGGACCGAGCCACCGGCATCAGCAACAACTGCCAGCTGGCCTACCTGCGGGCACAGGCCGTGAAGACCTATCTGGAGGAAAATGTGGCTGCCCTCGGCGGCACCGACAACACGTTCCGCTTTGTCACACAGTCGTTCAAAGACTCCATCCACACCCACTACTACCGCCGTTCGAGCATCGAGATGCGGGTGAGCAACGTCTTCGCTGAAACGGTGGAGGCCATGCAGGCGGCACGTATGGAGGACGACTATGTAGACTACAACATCCCCGTCACCAGCCATCGCAACGGCGACACCTATGTGTTGGTGATAGCCAACGAACACTACGGAGAAGGTCTCATTCCCGACGTGCCTTTTGCGGGCAACGACGGCGAGGTGGTCCGACAGTATTTCGTCAAAGCCCTGGGTGTGCCGGAACGGCAGGTCAAGCTGCTGCGCGATGCCTCCCGTGCCACCATTGAGCAGGAAGGCATCCATTGGCTCACCGACCTGGCCAACGCCACGGCAACGACAAATGGCGACCAACGAGTGCCGCGAGCCAATGTGGTGGTCTACTACGCCGGACACGGCTTCCAGGACCTCGACAACGTGGCCTACCTCTTGCCGACAGGCATCAACACGGAGGATATCGACGCTCTGCGCCCCGGCAAGGGCGGCAGCTGCAGTCTCTTCGGTTGCAAGAAGAAAAAGCAAAAGGCGGCCGACACGGTGAACTACGACATCGTACTCTCGAAGAAGGAAACCCGGAGGCTCGCCGAGCAATGTATCTCCGTGGAAGCCCTCTGCGCCGCGTTCAACAGCAAGAGCGTCCCTGTCAGAAACGTGACGGTCATCCTCGATGCCTCCTTCAACGGCACGGGCCGCGACGGGAAACCCCTCGTCCGCGCCGACCGCAACACGGACAGCAAAAAGAAACGCCGCAAGGCTTCGCTGCGCACGGATGCCGTGGTGTTGCTGGCTGCCGAATACGACAAGACGGCTTTTGCTTTCGACGCCCAGGAGCACGGCTTCCTGACCTATTTCCTCCTCAAGGAGGTGAAAAGCCAGAAGGACCGCTTCTTCAACCTCACCTACCAGGACATCTACGAGGCCGTGGAACGCAAGCTCAACAAGGAGTCCGCCCTCCAAAACAAATGGCAGGAAATCTCCGGCATCGCCGGCGGACGCTACAAAGATGGGTGGACACAGTTGAGAATCGGAGAGTAGACGAAGTCCGAAATCCCAAACGGGAATGCCCCTCGAAAAAAAGGAAATCAAACAAAACATAATAAAATCAAGACAACTATGGACAAACTGATCATCACCGCCGCCATCTGCGGCGCAGAGGTTACGAAAGAGCAGAATCCCAACGTGCCTTACACCGTTGAGGAAATCGTGCGCGAGGCCAAGAGTGCCGTGGACGCCGGCGCAGCCATCGTCCACCTCCATGTCCGCGAGGACGACGGCACCCCCACGCAGAGCCACGTGCGCTTCCAAGAGTGCACAGAGGCCATCCTCAAGGAGTGCCCCAACGTCATCCTCATTCCCTCCACAGGTGGTGCCGTAGGCATGACACCCGACGAGCGTCTCGACAGCACCAACACCACGCCGGTACCCGAAATGGCCACCCTTGACTGCGGTACTTGCAATTTCGGCGACGACATTTTCGACAACACCATGCCCACCATGCGCGCCTTCGGGAAACGCATGATTGAGAAAAACATCAAGCCCGAATACGAATGTTTCGAAATGGGCCATCTGGAGACCATCGTGCACATGGCCAAGAAGGGGCAGGTGCCCAGCGCATTCGGTGTCAACGGTCCCGACGGCAACCCGCTGCCGTTGTTGCCTATGCAGTTCAACTTCGTTCTTGGTGTCCTCGGCTGCGCCTCTGCCAGCGTTGACAACCTCGTATGGATGGTGAAGAACATCCCGGCCGGCAGCACATGGACCGCCACCGGCATCGGCCGCAACGCTTTCACCCTCGCCGCTCCCGCCATTGTCATGGGCGGCAACGTGCGCGTCGGCTTCGAGGACAATCTCTACCTGGAGCGCGGTGTCCTTGCCAAGAGCAACGGCGAACTCGTCGACAAAGTGGTCCGCATGGCCAAACTCCTCGGCCGCCCCATCGCCACAAGCGACGAAGCCCGCGAAATCCTCAGCCTGAAGAAAAAATAATCATTCATTAAAACAACAAACACACAAATGAGAAAAACAAAAAAAACAATATTCTTGCTGGCTGGCATACTGATGACTGTCAGTGCTTCGGCCCAAATGCAGAGACCGACGGACCAGATGCTCCGCGAGTTGCGCCAGACTGTGCAGAAACGCGACATCTCCCAACGCCACCTTTCCAGCAACATCACACAGGCTCCCGCCACCAAAGACGCCGTCAAAAAAAGCACGGGAATGCCAAACGACAGCTTCTGGTTCCCCGGCGAGTGGGAGGAGGTGCAGGCCATTGTGGTCACCCCCTACTACTACTATATGCCCGACACCAACTTCGACGACAACAATTACTATTCTGCCGACCCCATGGTGACCGGCTATGGCGAATACCTGAAGTACAGCAACACCCAAGGCTGGCAGAGCATGCACATCTATGGACCCTACACCGCCGAGATGGACATCGAAAGCAACTTCGGACAAGTGGCGTTCTACCTCATGGACGCCATCCAGAAAGGTGGTGCCGAAGCCTGGGTGCGCGTTGAGAATTTCTCCGACAGTGCCATAGTCCTCCAACACCTTTCCAACAAGGGTCTCCGCCACGACAACATCCGCTTCCTCGAAGCTCCAGGCAATAGCTTCTGGTATCGCGACTGCGGTCCCATCTGCTTCTACTATGGCGAGGGCGACACCGTCGGAATGCTCGACTTCGAGTACTACCCCGGCCGCGCACTGGACGACTCGCTGCCCGTATTCATCGAGCGCCAGTTCGGCCTGCCCAACTTCACCACCATGATTGAATGGGAAGGCGGCAACTGCCTTGTCGACGGTGCCGGAATGGTGTTTTCCTCCGACGCCATCTACAGCAACAACGCCGACACCTACGGACAGTACACTTGGGACGGAAGCGACCCTGAATCCATCCACTTCTCCAGCAAACGCAGACTCTCCAACGCACAGGTTCGCGACAGCCTTCGCGCCCTCATAGGTCCCCGTGCCACCTACATACTCCCTGCCTTCCAATATGACGGTGGCACCGGACACGTGGACCTCTACGCCGACATGTTCGACGAGAACCGTTTCGTTTTCTCCATCATGCCCGACAACTACTCCTCGTGGACCGACTACCGCACCGGCACCCGCAACATGGACTCCCTGTGTTCCTACCGCAGCGTCTTCGACCGCAACTACTACGCCACCGGCATTCCCTTCCCCTCCAAGAACAACGGCAGCAACTTCTCCTCGCAGAGCGAATACAACAGAAGCTACACCCGTACCTATTCCAACCATACCTTCGTCAACAACCTCATCATTCAGCCCTGCTTCTCCGCCGTGGGCGCCGACGGAATGCCCACCGCCCAGTGGGACCGCGATAATATCGAGTTGGTGAAACAGGCCTACCCCGGCTATACAATCTATTGTGTCGATGTGCGCGAGTTCGATGGTAGCGGAGGAGCCATCCATTGCATCACCAAACAAATCCCCGCCGAGCATCCCATCCGCATCCTCCACCCCGACATCCACGGCAACTACCAGGAGAACGGCGATGCCGCCATCCACACACTCATCACCAATGTGGACCACATTGCCAACGCCAAGGTCGTCTACCGCGTAGCCGGTGGCGAATGGCAGGAGAGC
>JAFVAM010000120.1 GCA_017480525.1 Bacteroidales bacterium
AGAGCAGAGGTCAGTCGCAGACTGCACTTTGCCGGGATGAATAAAAGCATGCGAAGCAAAGAAAGGAACTGTATTCGTCGATTTATTCGGTGGCAGTGGCCTCGTGAGCCACACCATCAAACAGGCACGTCCCGACTGTCGGGTGGTGTACCGCAAGGACAACTTCCTGCTTCAACTCGTGTTGATTCGCACCGGCTCCCACGCCGATTTGTTCGGGATGTAGCCATCGCCGACATAATAAAAGCACCGTTTTCTGCGGGCTGGCGAAAAAGATTTTGCCGGTCCGATTTATTTTTGTATCTTTGCAGCAGGAAAAGGACAACGATTATGGCAACAATAACACTTGAATACGACGGACGGAACAGCGCAATCAAGCAACTGATCGGTGTGCTGATCACCCTCGGCGCAAAAGAGAAGAAAGGCTACGATGACACGTTGCAGGCCATCAACGACTTCCGCACGGGCAACGTCACGGTGTGCGATAGTTTCGAGGACTATCTCAAGCGAGTTCACGAATGAGGCAAATTGTCTTCACCTCGCAGTACAAGCGCGACCTCAAGCATGCTCTGCGGCACCACCTGCCCGAGGAGAAGCTCAACGAGGTCATCAGATTGTTGGCCACCGACCAGCCGCTGCCCGCTGCCAACAAAGACCATGCATTGAAAGGCGAGTTCCGCGGCTTCCGCGAGTGCCACATCCAGCCCGACTGGCTACTGATGTACCGCAAGGACGACCTCCAGCTTCAACTCGTGTTGATTCGCACCGGCTCCCACACCGATTTGTTCGGGATGTAGCCATCAGCGAAATAATAAAAGCACCATTTTCTGCGGGCTGGCAAAAAAGATTTTGCCGGTCCGATTTATTTTTGTATCTTTGCAGCCGGAATAAAAAGAGAAAAGACATGTGCACATACAACATCACCGTGGATGAGGCGGCGCTGAGGAAGATGCATCCGTCGTTCAGCCGTGAGGCTTTCGGGCGCTGGCTGCAGCGCCATGTGGACGAGTTGGTGGAGGACATGACCACCGCCTCTCGCCCGGAATCCCCCATAGCCTACACCGAGGAAGAGATGGAAGCCATCGTAAAGGAGCGGCTCGCACTGATGGAGTCTGGCAAAGCGAAATACATCGGCGGCGAAGAAGGATTTGCCCAGATTCGAGCACGCTATGGCCTATAAGTACCGTTGGCTCGGCCAGGCCCTCGACGACTTGTCGGAGGAAATCGGCTATGTGAAGCGAGAGTTCGGCACAAGAGCGGCGCGCAAAGCCGAAAACAGAGTATACGAAGGCATCTCCCGATTATGCATGTTTCCCCGTTCTGGTGTACGCTACAAGAATTTGATGTACAACGGCAACGAGGTACGCATGCTGCATCTCCGGCAGGTCTCTGCCGTGTATTGTTTCGACGAAGAAATAATTACCCTGATAGCCCTCTGGAACAACCGCCGCGACGAGCGGACACTGGAGCAGGCCATCGCCTCACGCTAGCGCACTTCCCTTGTGAATTTGCACCATTTTCTGCGGGCTGGCGAAAAAGATTTTGCCGGTCCGATTTATTTTTGTATCTTTGCAGCCGATTTCGGAAGGAAATCGTCGAAGCGTTATGCTTGCTTCTGCATGTAGGAATGTAGGAACCTCCCACGTATCGCAGAGTTTGTGTGACGGTTCGCGCTGTTTAGCGTGGGCTGAATTCACCCTCTCGATACAAGGTCTTTCCTACAACCTCTACATGAAGATGCGGTGCACAGGCCACGCTTCTTTTATGAACATATCAACTAAATTAATATAGTATCATGAGAAAAGTAAATGTTCTATTAGCAATTGTTGCAGTTGCTGCAATCAGTTCCAGTTGCGCCTCGACCTTCGAGAAAGTTAATCAGACTATGGTTCGGGTACAAGAGCCAGAAGTGGGTACCGTTGCGACTCCCATTGTGATGGAATTAGGTGAAATTCCACAACAAAAGATTACGGACACGACAATTATTGACGTGGACAGCTATCGTTATCCGAGCAGCCAGTCGTACCAAAGAATTACCCAAAGCATGCTTATCGGTTTTAGAAAAGAAGCTCTTGAAAACGCAGTAATCAAACATGACTGTGATGTCATTGTCTATCCCTCATTCAGAATTTTCACTAGTGAGGATGGGAAGACGTGCTATGTAATTGTCTCTGGTTACCCTGCGAAATACAAAAGACTTCGTCCTGCGACAAAAGACGACCTCTGGATGCTCGAGTTTATGGGTAAGGGCGACAACTTCTTCATGAACAATGTAAGGTACGAGGAGGATACTGAAACAAAGGGAAGGGGACCATTAGGCCGATAAATCGTGTAACGCACCCCGCATAATGCGGGGTGCATTGTAAGAGCTACAAAACGGTCTCGCATCTATGCGGGATGATGAAGCAGTGCTGTAAATGCGTTTTGCAGCGATGCGAGGTCGTTTTTCAATGCTCGGAATGCGTTTTGCAATGATGCGAAGTCGATTTTCAGTCCGGAAATTGCCTCCGCATCGATGCGAAGGCAGTTTTCAGTGCTGCGACACGGTTTTGCGATGATGCGTGGCGATATTGCATGAAAACGACGGAAGCGTGCCCAATGCAGGGTGCGCTTCCGTCGTTGTATTGTACTTATGCGGTGGTCAGACGCTTTTGGCGAGGCAGGCGTCGAGGGCGGCGGTGATGGCGGCGCGGTCGAGGTGCTGGCCGATGAAGACGAGCTTCTGCATGCGGTCGCCATAGGTGTCGTCCCAGTCGCGGAGGAGGTCGGGGTTGCGGCGCATGAAGTCCTGCAGCTCGCGGTCGGGCATGGTGGCGTACCACTGGCCGGTGTCGCGCAGGGAGACCTGGCTGCCGGCCTGCTCGAAGAGGTAGCAGGTGTCGGGTTCGGAGAGGAACCAGCAGATGCCTTTGGCACGTATCACCCCCGCCGGCCAGTGGCGCGCCACGAACTCGTCGAAGCGGCCTATGTTCATCGGCTCGCGACGGTAGTAGACGAAGGTGGAGATGCCGTATTCCTCGGCTTCGCCTTCGCCGTGGTGGTGGTGATGGTGGTGTCCATGACTGTCGTGTTCGTGATGATGGTGACCGTGTTCGTCGTCGTCGTCATGGTCGTGGTGGTGGTGGTCATGATCATCGTCATCCTCGTCTTCGTCGTGGTGACCCTCGATAGCATCGATCCACGCAGCCGAGGTAGCCACACGGTCAAAATCGAACATCTGTGTGTTCAAAATCTTGTCGAAATCGATGTCGCAGTAGTCGCAGTCGATGATTTCGGCTTTGGGCTGGATGGCGCGGATGATTTGGCGGATGCGCTCCAGTTCGTCGGCTGCCACCATGGAGGCTTTGTTGAGCAGGATGATGTTGCAGAACTCAATCTGCTGGATGACGAGGTTTTCGATGTCGTCCTCGGCCAGGCCGGGCTTGATGAGGTTCTTGCCGCTGCCGAACTCGTCCTTCATGCGCAGGGCGTCGACCACGGTGACGATGCTGTCGACAACCGGTACGCCGTCGGCGATGTACTCCGGTCCCATGGTGGGGATGGAGCAGATGGTTTGTGCGATGGGGGCGGGTTCGCAGATGCCGCTGGCTTCGATGACGATGTAGTCGAAGCGGCGCTGGCTGGTGATGTCGCGCAGCTGCTCCACGAGGTCCATCTTCAGTGTGCAGCAGATGCAGCCGTTCTGCAAGGCCACGAGGCTCTCTTCCTTCTGGCCCACAATGCCGCCCTTCTCGATGAGGTCGGCGTCGATGTTCACCTCGCCGAGGTCGTTGACGATGACGGCGAAGCGGATGCCGCGATTGTTGTTCAGTATGCGGTTGAGGAGGGTGGTTTTGCCGCTGCCAAGATAACCCGTGAGCAGCAGGACGGGGATGGTGCATGTATTCATTGTTGTATCATATTTGTTTTTTATAGATAGCGAAAGCAAATTGTGTGCCAACCTTGCAGTTTTGTTTCATTCTCAGAAATGGCGACGGTGGAGACGGGCAGCCAGAGCTGCCGCAAGGATGATGGCTCCGGCGATGGCAATGGTGACCTTGAGGGCGGTGAACCCCGTGGTGGCAGCGAGACGGAGTTGGTCGGTGACAATGTAGTAGGCCGTCCAGAAGATGCCGCCGCCGGGCACCAGCGGGATGATGCCGCAGATGAGGAAGACCGTTACGGGACACTTCCGCGTCACCGACAACAGATGTGCCATCACTGCCACAGCCAAAGCGCCGAGGAAGGCGGCACCGACGACATGGGTGGACCCCGCCGATGCCAGAAGGATGTATACCGCCCACCCCACCATGCCGGCAAGGCCACAGTCGACATAATACCTGCGGGGTGTTCCGAAGAGTGCCGAGAAGCCCACGGTGCCGACGAAAGCCGCCGGCAGTTGCACATACCACGCCGACGCCACGGCATCGACCGTCGGGCGTCCCAGTTGCATGATGCCGCCCGAGAGAAAACCTTCTGCGATGAATGCCAGGGCCACGCCCAAAGCGATGCAGAGGAAAGCCAGGAAAGCGTCGGTGAGACGTGTGGTGCCAGCGATATAGTCCTCGTTGGCCAGATCGCGGATGCCATTGGTGAACGGCACCCCCGGAACGAGAGCGATGATGGTGCCGATAATCATATTGGGCAAATGTTCCCCAAAACCGACTGTCACGGACAGTATGCACAGCAGGCCGCCAACGAGACCGCCGAGGACATTGCCGATGAGGCGCGAGAGGTGGGGGCTGACATAAGCCATGAAGAGACCCAGCAGAAGGCCGCAAACAAAAGTGGCTGCGGCGTCGAAAAGACTGCCACCAAAAAGGATGCAGAACGGCGAGACTCCCAAGGCGATGCCCAGTACGACCTCCCAGGAGGGTTTGCCCGGCGACATGCGTATGGCCGCAATTCGCCGCTCCAACTCGGCCACATGCATCAGCCCCTCCTTGTCATTTCTTCCACCCGTTTGCCGCCCACCGTTCACATCGCGACTCAACTGGTTCACTTCCACAACCTTGCTGAGCTGTGTTCCCTTGATGGGGATGAACTCGGCACGGGCATAGTGCTGCCCTGTGGCGATGATGCCGTTGCTGAGGACAAAGAAACTCTCGTCTTCGACGCCATAGGCTGAAGCGATGCGTTCCATGGTCTCCTCCACACGACTGATTTCCGCCCCGTTTTCGAGGAGGATGTGGCCAGCCTCGGTGGCCAGCTGCAAGGCTTTCTCTTGGTCAGAATTCATCTTCAGTCTTGTCTATGCGATACACCTTGTCGCCACGATGAAGGGGTGTGGCGGTGGCAAAAGAGAAGCGGTCGCCCTGATGCACTTCAGGCACAGGGTCGCGGTCGGTGCGGAGTTCCTCTATCGTGGCACGATACACGCCGGTGGTCTCGCCGATGACCATCACCTCGTCGCCCACGCGGAGCGTCTCGCTGGTCTGCAGCTGCACCTCGGCCACGCCGATGCGCCCGAAGAAGTTGTGCACCGGACCAAGATAGACTTTCTGCTCCGTGGCCTGCGAGCCGTAGCGGTCGCTCCATTCTCCCAGCCGGCGGCCAAGGTAGTATCCGTCCCAGAATCCGCGATTGAACACCGTGGCCAGGCGCTGCGTCCAGGCTTCGATTTTCTCCTTTGTGTAGGTGCCGTCGGCGATGGCCTCCACGGCCTCGCGATAGCATTCCGTGACGGTGCGCACATAGTCGGCGCTCCTCCCCCGCCCTTCTATCTTCAGCACCCTGACCCCGGCCTTCACAATCTTGTCGAGGAAGCCGATGGTGCAGAGATCCTTGGGCGACATGATGTATTCGTTGTCGATTTCCAGTTCCAGGTCGCTCTCCTTGTCCTTGACGATATAGCCCCGGCGGCAGAGCTGCAGGCAGGTGCCTCGATTGGCGGAGAAATTGTAGTTGTCGAGCGAAAGGTAGCACTTGCCGCTTACGCTCATGCAGAGGGCGCCATGGGCGAAAACCTCTACCTGCACCAGCTCGCCCTTTGGGCCGCGGATGTCGTTGTCGCGGATGAACTGCGTGATTTCCGCCACCTGCCTCAGGGGCAGCTCGCGGGCGGTGACGACGACGTCGGCAAATCTCGAATAATAGCGTACCGCCTCGGTGTTGGAGACATTGCACTGCGTGGAGATATGCACTTCAAGGCCGATGCTGTTGGCATAGGCGATGACGGCCATGTCGCTGGCAATAATGGCGCTGACGCCCGCAGCCTTGGCCGCCTCCAGCAGGGCATGCATCTCCGCGATTTCATCGTTGTATATGATGGTGTTCACCGTGAGATAGGTGCGCACCCCTGCCTGGCGGCAGGTCTGGACGATGCGCGGAAGGTCGGAAGCCGAGAAGTTGGCGGCACTGCGCGAGCGCATGTTCAGTTTGCCAACGCCGAAATAGACGGCGTTGGCGCCCCCCTGCAGGGCCGCCCGCAAACTCTCCCACGAGCCACAGGGACTCATGATTTCTATCGGGTTATTCTGCATATAAGTCTTTAAGGTTCATATTAGACCACTTGGTGGGTACCAGCCTGGAATCCTCCATGGTGGCATCGAGGGACGTGACTCGTCCCTCCAGGGCCTGGTTCACAAATCCACAGAAGAAATCCACACTGCCGGGCAACCATGAGGCCACCTCGTGTCCCAACCCCTCGAAACGCACGAACCAGCAGGGAAACCCCTGTTTGAGCATCTGCTTGTGGACTTTTTTTGCGCCATAGATGCCATAGCTCAACACCGGCGGGAACTTCTTGTAGGCCACTATCTTGTCCTTGGTCCCATGCATGAGCATGGTGGGAGCCGGAGGGGTCTTCCAAGTGGGTTTTCCGTGGCTCATGATGGCTCCGGAATAGGACACCACGGCAGCGGGACGCCACCCTGAGGGCAGTGCCGAGGCCTGCTCCATGCCGTTGGCACGGCACCAGTCGAGCTGCAGCACGGTGATGGCTCCAGCCGAGGACCCTGTGAGCACCAGACGCGAAGTGTCGATTTGGAGGCTGTCGGCGTGGGCGCAAACCCATGCCACGGCTGCGGCACAGTCCTCCACGGCAATGTCGATGCAATATTGGAACATCTGCTGCAGACCCTTGATGCCATGATATTGTTTTGTGCGCGCAGTGTCCTTCAACCCCAAGCGATAGTCGATGCTGACGACTGTAAAGCCACGCTTGCTGAGCAACTGGCCAATAGAGCGTTGCAAACCGTTGTCGCGCTCGCCATTGACAAAGCCACCTCCGAACACCGCCAGCACAGCGGCACGGTCCGCACGGGGGGTGGCCGGTGTCCACACATCGAGATAGAGCGTGGAATCGCGCTCCACAAAAGCGTAGGTCTTCACTTCCTGCGCCACAGCCATGACGCCACACGCAAGCATCAGCACCGTTGCGAACAATCTTTTCATAGCCTTTTAAAATGAAAAAGTGAAACCACAGGAAAGCGTGAAAATGTCGGCGGTGAACTTGCCCGACTTGCCGTTGTCATCGTAGATGTCGCTGAGCCATGCCATACCCGCCTTGATATTGAACCTGACTTTTTCGCCACCGATGCGGAAGAGCAGCTGCGGCTCCACAAGGAAGTTCCCCGTGGTGTACCTGAACTGGCTGCCGTCGACCATGTCGTCGTTCTCGTCAAACTCCTTGTAGTCGAAGTCGGGCAGGAATGCGCCGAGCTTCAGGCCGAAAGCCAGGTCGATATGGGCCTTGGTGAGGTCGTGCCACCCGATGTTGCCCTGTACAAAAGGCAACATATAGTGGCCCGAGAAACTGTAGGAGCTGAAAGCCTCATTGTCCGAATGACGCGCATGCGAGGAACTCACGTTGTCGCGCCACGAACCTCCCATCCCCAGACCGGCGTATGTCTCTACCACCGACTTGGCACCCAGCGGGAAATAGGCTCCCGGCGCCAGCTGGCCGTAGACATTGTCTCCCCCGAAGTTGAAGTGAGCCTGACCGGCAAGCCAGTCGTTGAACCCATAGGAAACCGTGCCGTTGACGGTGAAGACATCGGGCAGCAGCCACGTGGAGAGCGCCACGGAGGCGTCGACGCGCACATCCTCCGCATGGTTAATCAGAGGAATATCCACTGCCTGAGGGTGATAAATAGTACACGACGTAGGAACCACCGCAGCCAAGGCACACAGAAGAACCACAAACAGCTTTCTTTTCATAATACAACTATAAACATTATCCATTCTCAAAACGAGACAAGCAGACTTTTATTGTACACACACAATAAAAAGATGCCCCATGCGTTAGTACCGGGCAATGTTTATTGGAGAAACCATCGCCCTCTTCGTAGCCCTCTCGTGGACAGCCACGGCGCTCTTTGCCGAGGTAGCCTCGAAACGCATGGGTTCGCTGCCGCTCAACACGATACGCATGTCCATGTCGCTCATCCTCCTGGCCCTGACGCTGTGGATAGTCATGGGGACCCCCTGGCCTCGGTTTGCCGATGGAGGCACATGGCTATGGCTGGCGCTGAGCGGAATAGTAGGCTACGTCATCGGCGACTACTGCCTCATGCAAGGCTATATCCTCATCGGCTCCCGCTTCGGCCAACTCTTCATGACCCTCTCCGCTCCCACGGCAGCCCTCACAGGCTTCTTTCTCCTCGGTGAACGGATGAGACCCCTCGCCATCGTCGGCATGATGGTGACCCTCAGCGGCATAGCCATCTCCATCCTCTCAAAAAAAACTTCCTCCGAAACCGGCCACTCCGCCCCTCTCTATTTGAAACTCCCCGGCAAAGGGGTGTTCTATGCCTCCATGGCCGGCATCTGCCAAGGGGTCGGGCTCGTGTTGAGCAAGATAGGCCTGGAACACTACGACGCCGCCCTTTCCACCGCCGCCCTCGACCCGCACTTTGTCCCTGCCGACGCTCCCCTGCCCATGCCGCTGTTCCTCTCCGTACCCTTTGCCGCCACCATGATTAGAGCCTCCGTCGGCCTTGTCGGCTTCTTCGCCATGCTTGCCCTTTTCAACCGCGACTGGAAAGCCAAGCTCGGACATGCCCTCCACGACCGCAAAGCCATGTGGTGCCTCCTGGGAGCCACCATCTTCGGCCCTTTCGTGGGAGTCAGCGCGTCGCTCCTCGCCACCCAATACACCTCCACAGGCATCGCCCAAACACTCTTCGCGCTCACCCCTGTGCTCATCCTCGCTCCGGCGGCTTGGCTCTTCAACCAGAAAATCAGCCCGAGGGAAATCACGGGCGCTCTCATCAGCGTAGCAGGCGTTGCCCTGTTCTTCATCGAAATCCCCTGAACCATGAAATAAAAACCCCACAAAACAACTCTAAAAAACATGGCAAAATCGAAAACATATTTCTTCTGTCAGCAGTGCGGATACCAGAGCAGCTCCTGGCTGGGGCGATGCCCCGAATGCGGCAAATTCGGCACCTTCGCCGAGGAGGTGGTGAAAGCCGCTGCCATGCCGGCAGCCGGACGCTCCGCCCAGACAGCATCCCATCCCAAGCGCATCCACGAGGTCGCCTACAGCGAGACCCGCCGCATCCCCACCCACTGCGGCGAGTTCGACCGCGTCCTTGGCGGAGGCATAGTCCCCGGCAGCCTGCTGCTGCTTGGCGGAGAACCCGGCATCGGCAAAAGCACACTCCTGCTCCAGACAGCCCTGGCCATCCACGACCGCAAACTCCTCTATGTCAGCGGAGAAGAAAGCGAGCAGCAAATCAAGATGCGAGCCGACCGCCTGGGTCTCGACCCCGCCACGCGGCAGGAAAACAGCATCCCCGCCCCCAACGCGAAGCCGTCGCCGGCGCACTGCGGCGTGGGAGAGGAACTCTATGTCGTGTCCGAAACCGTCACACAGCGCATCTTCGAACATGTGGAAGCCCTCCAGCCCGACCTCCTCATCGTCGACTCCATCCAGACCGTCACCACCGAGGCCGTCGACTCCCCCGCGGG
>JAFVAM010000007.1 GCA_017480525.1 Bacteroidales bacterium
ACCTCTGTCCGGCCTTCTACTACAGCAACCCCGACAGCAGCATCGACCCCGACGACATCAAAAACCAGCAACTGCTGCGACTCGACCATGCCCCGATATGCCGCCACTGCGACGCGCTGCACTGCCGCCGCTGCGTGTGACTGAACCGCAAGACCACCCTCGACATCAACACCCCGAGCCACGAGCAATGCACGGTGGCCCACACCGAGCGCGAGGCGGCACGCAGACTGCTGGCCTCCATCCGCGAAGCGGGCGACTTTATGCCCGAAGTGGAAATCAACGAACTCAACTATAACGACCCTTTCGAGGTCAGAAAACAATGGTAAAACATGATGAAAGAAAAGATTGGACAAGTAACCCCAGAGGAGCGCAACGAGATACAGCAGCTCTTCGAACGCCGCAACGGACTCAACGAGCTGGCCAAAGTTCTCACTCCCGACAACGACGCCCTCTACCAGAAACTGGTGAAAGACATGGGCGAGACCGGCACCCGCTTCCAGAACTGGTGGGACCGCATGGCCACGCAATACCACTGGAAGCGCACCCCCAACGGACACTGGGAGATCGACTTCGAGACATGTGAAATCTTTTTGTCGGAGGAGTAGACAATGAAACTGTTAGGAGTAATCGGCGGTCCGGAAATCATAGTCATCCTTCTCATCGTCCTTGTCCTGTTCGGCGGCAAGAAGATTCCCGAACTGATGAAGGGCCTTGGCAAGGGAGTGAAAGAATACAAAAAGGCGATGAACGGCATCGAGGAAGAAATGAACAACATTACCGAAGAAACGCCCGAACAAGAGACACAAGGCGATGCCAGATGAATGAGGGAAAGACGTTCTGGGGACACGTCGAGGTGTTCCGCTGGATGCTGATACGCTGCATTGCACTGGTGTTCGGGCTGGCCGTCGCGGCATTCTGCCTCAAGGACTTCGTCTTTGAGCAGTTTATACTTGCACCGTGCAACGCCGACTTCGTCACCTATCGCCTGTTTGGCAAGATGGGCCTCGTGGCCAACGTACAGCAAATCGACCTTATCAACATCAACCTGGCCTCGCAGCTGACGACGCACCTCAGCATCTCGCTCTATCTTGCCTTGGTGGTCGCATTCCCCTACCTGATAGTCGAGACATGGATGTTCGTCAAGCCCGCGCTGTACAGCAACGAGCGCAAGCCTGCCGTGGTTGCGATAATGGCGTTCTTCTTCCAGTTCTTCCTCGGCATGGCGCTGGCCTACTACCTGATTTTCCCTCTGACGTTCAACTTCCTCGGCACATACCAAGTCTCCGCCAGGGTGGCGAACCACATCTCCCTCAATTCATACATCGGAACATTCATTGGCCTGCTGTTCATGATGGGCCTGGTGTTCGAGATGCCCATCGTGGCCTACTTCTTCGCAAAGATAGGCGTTTTGAAGTCCGCATATCTGCGGAAGTGGCGCAAGGTGGCGGTGGTGCTGGTGTTGGTGGCCGCAGCCTTCATCACGCCGAGCACCGACGTCTTCACCATGTGCCTTGTGGCGCTGCCATTGTGGCTGCTCTACGAGCTCTCCATCCGCGTCGCCTCCCGCGCGGAGCCGAGACAGGAAGGATGACCCATCGCCTTGCCAACGCCCTGCCAACGCCCTACCAACGCCCTACCAAGTCCGACTGCGGTCGGACTTGGTAGGGCGTTGGTACGATGTTGATACGGTGTTGGTAGGTAGTTGACACTGATTATCAACGTATTATATATTCACTTTTCACATAAAACACTCACAACATGGCAGTTAAATCGGATTTCACGAACATAACTCACTGATTTCCAACAGGGCCTTCCAGCTCGGAAAACGGAAGGAAAGAGGGGCGGAAAATGGAAAAAAAATTTGGCCTGGGAATACAATATTAGGGGGTGGCCGGCGTTAAATAGTCATTATGTCCAACAAGTATGCCGACCGGAGCCTTGTGGTGAGAATCATCTTCATCGTCGTCGCCGTCCTTTTCATAGGGCGGCTGGCGATGCTGCAGCTGTTCAATCCCAAATACAAGGAGAAGGCGGAGATGCAGTCGCTGCGGAACGTGACGCAGTATCCCGCGCGGGGCTTCATCTACGACCGCCACGGCGAGCTGCTGGTGCACAACGAGGCGGTGTACGACCTGATGGTCATTCCGAAGATGGTGAAGAACCTGGACACAGCCTATTTCTGCCAGAGCCTGGGGCTTACGCTCGACGACTTCCTGGAGCGAATGCAGAAAGCGCGGAAATACTCGCCCTATTCGGCATCGATATTCATGAAGCAAATCTCGAAAGAGGAATATGCCAAATTCGAGAACAAGATGTTCAAATTCAAAGGATTCTACATTTCGCAGCGCACCCTGCGCATCTACGACCGTCCGATAGCGGCACAGGTGCTGGGCTATGTGGGCGAGGTGGACCAGGGCGACCTGGACCGCGACCCCTACTACAAGCGTGGCGACTACATAGGCAAGAGTGGGCTGGAGAAGAGCTATGAGGAGGTGCTGCGGGGGGTGAAAGGCAAGAAGGTGATGCACGTGGACGCCTACAACCGCGAGATAGGCCCCTACCGCAACGGGGAGATGGACACAGTGCCCGTGGAGGGCTGCAACCTCTACACGACCCTCGACGCGGACCTGCAGACCTACGCCGAGGAACTGATGGCCAACAAGCGCGGCTGCGTGGTGGCCATAGAGCCGAAGAGCGGAGAGCTGCTGGCCATGGTGTCGGCGCCGACCTACGACCCCAACCTGCTGGTGGGGCGCATACGCGGCAAAAACTACCTGATGCTCAACAGCGACATTGCCAAGCCGATGCTCAACCGTGCGCTGATAGGGCAATACCCGCCGGGGTCCATCTTCAAGGTGGCGCAGAGCATGGTGGCGCTGGACCTGGGGGTGATCACACCCGGCAGCGGATTTGCCTGCGACAAGAGCCTCGTGGGCTGCCACAACCACCCTTCGGCGCGTTCGGTGCAGGAGGCCATCAAGATGAGCTGCAACCCCTACTTCTACCAGGTCTACCGCCGCGTGGTGCAGCAGGGCAAAAACAGGAACATATACAAGGACGCGCAGTACGGCCTGACGGTGTGGCACGACTACATGCTGCGCTTCGGCTTCGGCCAGAAAATGGACATCGACCTGCCGAAGAGCGGCCTGTCGAAGGGCAACATCCCCGACACGGCGTTCTACAACAAGTGGTACGGCAAAGAGCGGTGGGCCTTCTCGACCATCTACTCGAACTCCATCGGGCAGGGCGAGGTGACGGTGGTGCCCATCCAGATGGCCAACCTGGCGGCCATCGTGGCCAACCGCGGCTACTACGTCACACCGCACATCGTGCGCTTCTACGGTCCCGACTCGGTGCGCAACGAAAAATACCTCGAGCACCATGAGACCGGCATCCGCAAGGAATTCTTCGACATCGCGGCAGCGGGGATGTACGACGTGGTGCACGTGGCCGGCGGCACGGCGCGACGCGCGCGCGTGGACGGCCTCGACATCTGCGGCAAGACAGGCACGGCGGAGAACTACGGCAACGACCACTCGGTGTTCATCTGCTTTGCGCCGAAGGACGACCCAAAGATAGCCATGGCCGTCTATGTGGAGAACGCGCAAGGCGGCGGCGGCACCTGGGCGGCGCCGATAGCGGGCCTGCTGGTGGAGAAGTACCTCAACGGCGAGGTGCAGCGCAAGGACGTGGAGAAATACTACAAAGAAGTGGAGCCCTGCCAGAAACTGCCGCTGACGCGCAGGGTGAAAAAGACGAAGAAGAGATGACATCATGTACCAAGAGCGACTGAAAATAGACTGGATTACCGTGGGGATATGGGCTTTCCTGATGCTGTTCGGGTGGCTTAACATCTACGCCTCGACCTACAGTGCCGAGACAGCGACGGTCTTCAACCTGAAGACCTTCCACGGCAAGCAGCTGCTGTGGATGGCCGGCGCGGTGGTGATAGCCGTGGTGATTGTCTTGAGCGAGCCGCGGGTGTTCTCCAACGGGGCCTACATCATCTACGGCGTAGTGCTGGCGCTGCTGGTGGTGACATTGTTCATCGCCGTGACATCGCACGGCGGAAAATCGTGGATCAACCTGGGCTTCTTCCGGTTCCAGCCCTCGGAGTTTGCCAAATTCGCCACAGCTCTGGCCTTGGCCAAATACATGAGCGCCATCGACGTGGAATGGCGCCAGACGCGCACCAAACTGGTCTGTCTGGCCATTGTGGGCATACCGGCGGCACTGGTGTTCCTGCAGCACGACACGGGGTCGGCGCTCGTGTTTCTCGCCTTCGTCCTGCCGCTCTACAGGGAAGGCCTCTCGGGGGGCATACTCGTGGTGGGCGTGGCAGCCATAGCCCTCTTTGTGCTGGCGCTGATGGTGAACAAATACATACTGGTGGGCGCGCTGGTGGCGCTGGCGCTGCTCTACCTCTTCGTGTGGCTCAACAAGCGCGGCTCACGCGACTACTGGCGTGCCGCAGGCATTGTGGTGGCTTGCACAATGTTCATCTTCTCTGTGGACTTTGTGTTCAACCACGTGCTGGAGTCGCACCAAAGCGAGCGCATCAACGTGCTGCTGGGCAAAAGCGAGGACATGCAGGGGGCGGCATACAACGTCAACCAGTCGAAAATAGCCATCGGCAGCGGCGGCCTCATAGGCAAAGGCTTCCTCCGCGGCACCCTCACGAAGGCCGACTTCGTGCCGGAACAGCACACGGACTTCATCTTTTGCACCGTGGGCGAGGAATGGGGCTGGATTGGGTGTGTGTTGCTGCTGCTGGCCTACAACTGGCTGCTGCAGAGGCTCGTCACCATGGCCGAAAGGCAGCGCAGCACCTTTGCGAGGTTCTACGGCTACTGCGTGGCCAGCATCATCTTCCTCCACCTCTTCGTCAACGTAGGCATGGTCATCGGCCTCGTGCCGGTCATCGGCATCCCGCTGCCCTTCTTCAGCTATGGAGGCTCGTCGATGCTGGCTTTCACCATACTCCTTTTTATATTCATCAGGCAAGACGCCTCTAAAAACCAATTGTTGTAAATGTCAAAGAAACCAACCAACGAAGAACACTGCTCCTTCTGTGGACGCCCGGCCTCGCAGACAGGCATGCTGCTCAGCGGACTCAACGGCTTCATCTGCGCGGACTGCTCGCGCGAGGCCGAACATATTTTCAAGGAACACAACGGGGCCGCCCTGTCCGCCGCGCCGGCTCCTGCAGCGGACGAGCCTATCCCCACGCCGACGGAGATCAAGGCCTTCCTCGACCAATATGTCATCGGACAGGACGCCGCCAAACGGGTCCTCGCCGTGGCCGTATACAACCACTACAAGCGTCTGCGCTACAACGCCACCCACTCCGAGAAGGAGGACGTGGAGATTGAGAAATCGAACATCGTCATGGTGGGCGAGACGGGTACCGGCAAGACCCTTCTGGCACGAACCATAGCGAAACTTCTGAAAGTGCCTTTCTGCATCGCCGACGCCACCACGCTGACCGAGGCGGGCTATGTGGGCGACGACGTGGAGAACGTGCTCGTGCGCCTGTTGCAGGCCGCCAACTACGACGTGGCAGCCTGCGAGCGCGGCATCGTCTTCATCGACGAAATCGACAAGATAGCCCGCAAGAGCGAGAACACCTCCATTACACGCGACGTGAGCGGCGAGGGTGTGCAGCAGGCGCTGCTGAAGCTCCTCGAAGGGGCGCTCGTCTCCGTGCCGCCCGAAGGCGGACGCAAGCACCCCGAGCAGAAACTCATCACCATCAACACCCGCAACATACTCTTCATTTGCGGCGGTGCCTTCGACGGCATCGAACGCGCCATAGCCTCGCGCCTGAACAGCAACGTCATAGGATTCAAAGGCGACGAGACACGCGCCGAGTTGGACCGCGAGAACATGCTGCAATACGTGCAACCCATGGACCTCAAGAAGTTCGGCCTCATCCCCGAACTGGTGGGCCGCTTCCCGGTGCTGACGGCCCTACAACCCCTCGACCGCGAAGCCCTGCGCCGCATCCTCACCGAGCCGAAGAACGCCCTGGTGAAGCAGTATCAGGAATTGTTCCGCATGGACGACGTCACGCTGGAATTTGCCTCGGCGACACTGGACATGGTGGTGGAACGCGCGGTGAAGTATCACCTCGGAGCCCGCGGCCTGCGCTCCATCATGGAAAGCCTCATGACAGACCTCATGTTCGACCTGCCGACGCTTCCCAAAGGTTCCACCTTCACCCTCACACCCGAAATGGCCGGGGAAAAACTGAAACTCTGACCCTGCGAAAGGCTATCGGAGAGTGTACGGGAAAGATTTTTTTTGCCATTTGCGAAAAAAATCGTACTTTAGCAGTCTGAACCGACACATTGAACCGGCCGAAAAAGCCCTTTAATGCGTTGATTACAATATTAGTACGAACAAAAAGAAAATTTGGGTATATATATGAAAACACTCAAAAACAGAATCCTGCTCCTTCTGGCGGCCATGGTGATGACCACCGGTGCCTATGCACAGTCGAAGAGCCTCGCCGCCAAGGCCGACGACCTTTTCGACCAAAACCGCTTCATCGAGGCCGTCGATGCCTACGAGAAGGCATACGAAAAAATAAAGGACAACAAGGCCGAGAAGAACCGTATCTACTTCCAGATTGCCGAGTGCTACCGCTATACCTACAACTATCCCCGCGCCGAGCGCATCTATAAACGCCTGGCCGACGACGAATACTACAAGAGCGAGCGCAAACTCTACTTCAACCTGGCCGAGATGTGCCGCTTCCAGGAAAAATTCGACGAGGCAGAACTCTACTACCAGAAATACCTCGAGATGGAACCCAAGGACAGCTACGCCGCCAAGCGCAAGCAGTCGCTCATCTATGTGAACGAGCTGGCCAACAACCGCACTCGCCACACCGTCACCAAGAAGTCGGAGTGGTGCACGGACTATAACGACTTCGCCCCGCGCTTCGTGGGCAACGACACCACCAAGATTGTCTTCACCTCCGCCCGCTTCCCCGAAGGCGAGGGCCAAGGCAAGGACCCCTGGACCGACCAGGCTTTCTCGGACATCTACCAAGTGTTCATGGACCGCAACGGCCAGTGGATTTCCACCCCCGAACCGTGGGATAAGAGCGGAAAAATCAACACCAACGTCAACGAAGGCGAACCCTCGTTCACCCCCGACGGCGACATGGTGTTCTTCTCGCGTTGCGATGTGAGAGAGAACGAGACGGTGCGTTGCCGCATCTACACCTCCACCCGCGCCCCACAGACCCTCGACAACAAAAAGAAAAAAAGCACTACCAAGAAGAGCACCACCAAAAAGAGCACCACCAAGAAAAAAGGTGCCAAGAACGGCAGTGGCACACAAGATGAGGCCGCCGCCGAAGAGACCAAGCCCGGCGAATGGACCGAGGCCACATACGTCCACCTCGGCGACACAGCCTACACCTTCCTCTATCCCGCCATCTCGTCTGACGGTTTGACGCTCTATTTCTCCTCCAACATGCCCGGCGGCTTCGGCGAATACGACCTTTGGCGCGCCACGCGCAAGAGCACAGCCGACGACTTCGGCCGCCCGGTGAACCTCACCTCCATCGTCAACACCCCCGGAAAGGAGATTATGCCCGTGCTCCGAAACGACTCGCTGCTCTATTTCTCCTCCGACGGCCTCCCCGGCGTCGGAGGTCAGGACCTCTTCTACACCAAGCTCAACCCCAACGGCAAATGGTCAGTGCCGCAAAACCTCGGCATCCCCATCAACTCCTCATACGACGAAATGTCCATCGTCTTCTACCCCGACGAGTCGAAAAACAACATTCTTGAGCGCGGCTACTTCTCCTCCAACCGCCCCTACGACGACCCCCACAACCGCAGCAAGCAGAACGAGAACCGCAGCGACAAGACACCGCCCATCAACGACAACATCTTCTACTTTGAAATTCCCGGCCTCAACTACGCCATCCAGGGAACCGTGCGCGACGAAAAGTCGATGCAGCTCATGAAAGACGTGCGCATCAAACTGGTGGGTTCCGACGGCACCACCACCGAGACGCGCACCGACAAGAAGGGATTCTACAAGTTCGACAGCACCATCATCCGCCGCGATGTAGTCTACAAGATGTACCTCTCCAAGCAGAGCTACTACAGCCTCGAAGGCTCGGAGAGCACCCGTGGCTACAGCACCAACAAGACCATCGTCCACGACTTCCGCATGGAACCCGTACCGCGACGCCCCATCGTGTTGCCGCAAATCAATTTCGAACTGGCCAAAACCGACATCCAGTCGCAGTTCATGGATTCGCTGATGGACCTCTACCTCGTCATGGAAAACAACCCCAACCTCGTGGTGGAAATACGCGCCCACACCGACTGCCAACCCTACGTGGGCCTCACCAACGACACCCTCTCTCAACGTCGTGCCCAAAGCGTGGTGGACTACCTCGTCAACCGTGGCATCGAGCGTGAACGCCTCGTGGCCAAAGGCTACGCCGACCGTGTACCCCGTGCGCTCGACGAGGACATCGCCATCAACTACAACGGCAACCGCTACGACTTCTCCGCCGGCACAGTGATGGAATGCGACTATATCGCCACCCTCAGCGGCGACCGCCAGCAGGCCGCCCACTCCCTCAACCGACGCATCGAATTCCTCGTACTCCGCGAAGACTACGTGTCGCGCAAACTGGTGGAGAACATGGCTGCCGAAGGTCAGGCGTCCGGCAAGAGCGGCAACGGCAAAGTGGTCGACCTCGTGGACCGCCCCTCCAACGATGACAAACCCGAAATCCAACCCACCATTGTCCACGACGAGAGCACCATCTACGTCACCATGATCAACTCCACCAGCGGCGAACTCTACTGCATTGCCAACGGCTTCCAGATTCCGATGCTCATCGACGAACGCTACGCCGAGCCCATCGCCATATCGTGGGAAGAGGCCATGAGCCTGCTCTATCAGCAGCGCCTCACCAAGGAGGACTTCCCTCTGCGCGACAAATCCTTCGACCCCGAAGGCAACATCCTCGACCGCACCACCATCATCTTCAAGACCATGCAAATCGGCGAACAGCGCCGAGAGAATGTCGAGGTGGTCGTCGTCAAGGGCATCGACTACAAGTTCATCATCAACCGCACGGGTCTGCAGATGTTCGGCGACTACGAGTTCGACAAGCAACGCTCCAGACTCATCTTCCTCGATGAGTAGCCTCATCACCATACTCGGTCCCACGGCGACCGGGAAGACAGCCCTGGCGGCCGAAGTGGCTTTCCGCCTTGAAGGCGAAATCATCAGCGCCGACTCGCGACAAGTGTTCCGGGGCATGGACATCGGCACCGGCAAGGACCTCGCCGACTACACACTCCACGGGACCACTGTCCCCCACCACCTCATCGACATCTGCGAGCCCGGTGAGGAATACAGTGCCTATCGATTTCTCCGTGGCTTCAACACTGTCCTCAACGACATCCAGCATCGCGGACGACAACCCATCCTCTGCGGGGGCACGGGTCTCTACATCGATGCCGTCGTGCGCCGCTATCGTTTGGCCGACGCCCCCTTTGATGCCGACTATCGCCGCTCCCTCGAACCCTATAGCGATGAGCAGCTCACCGCCCGCCTCGCCGCCCTCGGCCCACTCCACAACCACACCGACACCGAGAGCCGCGACCGCCTCGTCCGCGCCCTTGAGATACAGGAGTTCGCCCTTGCCCATCCCGAAGCCTGCACCCAGGCTCCTGCGCTCGACCACCGCATCTACGGTCTCCTCCTGCCCCGCCAGGAGGTCATCGACCGCATCGAACGGCGCCTCCGCCGCCGCATGGAAGAAGGTATGACCTCCGAAGTGCAGCACCTGCTCAACCAAGGGGTGCCACCCGAGAGACTCATGCGCTATGGACTCGAATACCGCCACGTCACCCGTTTCCTTCTCGGCCAGTGTACCGAGGATGAACTCTTCCGCGACCTCTTCACCGACATCCGCCGTTTCGCCAAGCGCCAGATGACCTGGTTCCGCCGCATGGAGCGTAACGGCGTCCCCATCCGCTGGCTCGACGGCACACTCCCTTTAGATGCCAAAGCCTCCATTGTATGTGACGACCATGAAGAAAAAAAAGCGCCGTTAGGTACCCCCTGAGGTAGCCCGCCGTCAAAACGGCGGGTTCTGCAATATGCAATTTTGACGCAACCTCTACTCCGGAAGCTTGATTTCCTTGAAACGGCTCTGGCGCTTCTGCCAGCGCTCGCGGGCGTATTGCTGCATGTCGGCCACCTCGTCGCTCTCATCGATAATCTCAAGGCCGAAGATAGTCTCAATGATGTCCTCCAAGGTGATGATACCCTGGAAGGAGCCGAACTCGTCGATGATGCCGCCAATCTGTTCCTTGTGCTTGAGGAGGCTGTCCCAGATGTCGGCCACACTCATCTCCTCGTTGAAAAGCGGTATCTCACGCTTGATCTCGCCGAGGGTTTTCTTGAAATGGTCCTCGGCCAGTTCCTCAAGAGCCTCGCTGCGTAGCACATAGCCCGTGATGAAATCCTCTTCGTCGGCATAAACAGGAATACGCGAAAAATGGCTGTATTCCTCCTCCTTGTAGAAATCCTTCAGCGTCATGCTCTCCGGCGCAGTGGCGGCCACCACACGCGGTGTCATGACATCGTAGGCCTTGATGTCGTTGAGTTTGATGACATTCTGTATGATTTTGTTCTCGTCCTCATCGATGACGCCCTCGTCTTCCCCCATGTCGGCCATGGCGGCCACCTCCTCGCGGCTCACGGCAGCCTCTTCCTCGTCCTTGCGCGAAATAAGTTTGGTGAGCCACTGCACGAGAATAACCACGGGATAGAGCACAAAAATCAAAATCTGAATGGTATTGGCGGTGAAGCCCATGAGACGGCGCCAGTTGTTGGTGCCAATGGTCTTGGGCACTATCTCGGAGAAAATGAGGATGAGCACCGTCGTCACCGCGCTCACCACCCCGAACCACTGGTTGCCAAATGCAGCCTCCACCTGATGGCCCACCCCGGCGGCACCCACCGTATTAGCTATTGTATTGAGACTCAATATAGCAGCGATGGCACGAGCATTGTCCTGCTTATATTTTTTGAACAACGTGGCCGGACGATAGCCTTCGTCCTCACGCATGGAGATGTAGCTCAACGGGGTGGACATCAACACCGATTCCAATATAGAACAAAGGAACGATATCGACATCGCACCCAACAGGAAAATAATGAGTAGCGTCATTTTTTCATCTCTAAAAAACGATGCAAAGATACGAAGGATTTACGAGGTGGCCAAATATTTTTATGATTATTATGGTTCACCCACCGGAGAAAGGACGTTGGAGGGAATTTCGACGTAGCAAGGACGAAGCAACACTGATTTCCAATCTTGGCAGGAGAAGGTCTATCGGAGTTCGATTTCGTCCACCATGAGCCACGAAGGCTGGCCTGCGGAAGGGTGCCAGACGGGGAGGGCGGGCTGGCAGACAACACGCAGGCGGACAAAGGTGACCGACTTGGCGCGGCGGGGACGGAGGAGGTATCGCAGGCGACGGCTGTCGCGATGGAGATCGGAGGGGGGATTCTGCAATTCGAGGCCTTGCCACGGACTCCATTTTCGTCCGTCGATGCTCCACTGCGCCTCGACGGAGAGAGGGCGGACCACCCCGTCGGTGGGACTGTGGGCGGATCCGAAGCTCAACTCGGTGAGTGTGGCGAAGTGTTCGAGACTGATGGAAAGGAGCAGGGTGTCGACGCCGTGAAATCCTGCCCACCCGTGGTGCCAGTCGCCCGCGGCGGCACGGCGTCCATCGACAAGCATCGCCGGGAACCCTGTGCCATACGACTCTTCGGGCTGACGGTTTGCTTCAATGTTCCTTGTGGCCAGACGGGTGTCCATATTGTGGGCAAACTGTTGCTCCAGCTGAGGATGGGGGCTGAAGGGGTAGGTTGCAACCGCAGAACCTGTGGGGTCGAGGACGAAGCGGTAGGCATAGCTGCTGTCGCCGCTGATGGCAAGGCTGGGCGACGCACCGGGGTCGAGGGGCGCAGTGCGGTAGTCGATGGTGACAGTGTAGAAGGGGTCAGGGCTTCCCATGTGGCTCCTCGCTTGAGACATAGCACTGTCGGACCAGCGGCGCACACTGAAACCCATCATTCCCTGTTCGTGGGGGCTGATGACGGCAAGTCTGACACCGTTGCCGACGAAGGAGACCCACTGCGCTTCGCGTCGCCCCTCCTCCTGCGGCACCGCATACTGCGGCCTGCTCAGGTCTGCAAGGCCTTTGTACCACCGCCCCACGCGCTGCGCCGCACAGCGGTCGGGGTAGGTCTCACGGATATTGCCATAGAAGGAACAGCCCTCGAAGGCGGCAGTGTCGAGTCCGAACTGAAAGCCGAGAATCGGCAGTGTGCGGAACTGACCGGCAGGCACCACCTGCCAACTCGCCTGGAGCTGCCCGTCGGGGTTGACCTCGAGAATCTGCCAGACGCGCAGCGTGGCTCCGTCGGGGGCGGAGAGCCGGTGGAAGGTGTGCAGCTCGAAGTTGCCTTCCTCGTCGCGACGGCTGACGACGGGCGACCATCCAAGACACTCGGCCTGCAGTCTGTCCAACCCCACCCAGGCGCTGCCGCCTTGGGGAGCGGCGAGGTCGTTTCCAGCGGGCGGTCGCCAGAAGTGCCATCGTAAGGGTTGCGCCAAAAGCTCGCGTCCGTGATAGCGATAGGAAGCGATGCTGCCGTCGGAAAGGTTGACAACGAGGGAGAACTCTCCGTTCTCTATTCTGACAGTCTCCTTGGTGTTGGAGAAGCGGATGTCGTACGGTTTGCGACAGTATTTCACAATGGACTGCGGCGCGGGCGTCACAATGTTGCTGCGGCCATGGGTGTATACGGCCTGCAATTCGTAGGCGAGGGGGGTGAGGTGTGCGGCCTCGACAAGATGGTTGCCGCCCATCCAGTCCGCCACAAAGCCCCCCTGCAGGAGGGGGTATTTGCCGATGGTGTCCCAGAAGTCTTTGAGTCCTGCCATGCCGTTGCCATTGGCACGGCAGTACTCGGCCATGATGAAGGGACGTCGGTTGCGAGGGTTGCGGCCGTAGGCTGCAAGGTCGTCGACAGAGGGGTACACGGTGCAGACAATGTCGGTGTTGCGCCCCTGCCCGGCACCCTCGTAAACCACAGGACGCGAGTTCTCCTTGCCTTTGAGAAAACGATAGGCTTCCTCCATGCAATAGCCGTTGCCACACTCGCTGCCGAGGCTCCAGGCGATGACGGAGGGATGGTTGCGGTCGCGCTTGTACATGTTGTAGACGCGGTCGAGGATAGGGTTGAGCCATCCCGCTTCCATGGCCACCGTCTTGTCGTCGTTGCCGAAGGCGCTGCAGTTCACGTTGGCCTCGTCCCAGATATATATGCCCGCGGAGTCGCAGAGGTCGTACCAGAGTTCGTCGTCGGGATAGTGGCTGGTGCGCACGGCATTGATGCCGAGTTCCTTCATGAGGGCCACGTCGCGGCGCATCTCGTCGGGGCTGACGTGGTGGCCGCCAGGCATGGAATGCTCGTGGCGGTTGACACCGCGTATTTCCATGGGATGCCCGTTGAGGCGCAGCCGCCCATGGTGGATGTCGATATGGCGGAAGCCAATCTTCTTGGTGATGCGCTCTGTTTCACGTCCGGAGGGGTCGCGGAGGACGACGGTGAGAGTGTAGAGCGTGGGGGTGGTGTCGCTCCAAGGCCGGATTGCGGGATAGCGTGTCTGCCGGGTGACGAACCAGTCGCCACGCGAGAGGCGGACACCACGTCCGATGCCGTCGACAGAAAAACCACGGCTGTCGGAAAGGGAGTATTCCACCGTGCCGCCCGTGACCTCGCGGCTGAGGTCCACCATCAGGTCGAGCACTCCGGTGGAGAAGTCGACGGTGTCAAGGTCGGCCACGACCTTAATGTCGCTGATGTAGGTCGGAGGGAGGGAGTAGAGTTCCACGCTGCGTGTGATACCACTCATGCGCCTCCCGTCTTGCCCCTCAAGACGGGAGCCATCGCACCAACGGACCACTTTCACCTTGAGGTCGTTCTGGCCGTCGCGCAGGTATCGCGTGATGTCCCACTCGGCAGGGGTTTGGGAATCCTGGCTATAGCCCACCTCACGACCGTTGATGTACAGGTACATGGCCGAAGCCACGGCGCCGAACTTGATGATGGTGCGCCGGCCGCGCCAATGGGCCGGAAGGCTGAAGGTGCGGGCGTAGACACCCGTGGGGTTATGGTCGGTGGGGACAAAGGGCGGATTGGCAGGAAACTCGTTGCGCATGTTGATTTCGAGCGGCACACCGTAGCCCTGCTCCTCGATGCCGCCCGGCACACGGATGGTGTCCCACCGCGAAGGGGAAAGCGTGGCCTGCGAAGGCTTGTCGAAGAGGCGGAAGCGCCATGTGCCGTCGAGCGGAAGACGCCAAAGGTCGCCGTCGGGGACGATGCGGTCGTGGGGCTGCACCTTGTTGAGGCGGTAGACCTCCGGATTGTTCCAGTATTGGCCACAGGCCACAAAAGGGAGCAGTGAGAGAAGAAATAGGAGGAGGCGTTTCATGGGCTATTGTAGAGAATCTATGGGTCCCATCTGTTTGCCACAGAGGAGGGAGAGGACGACCTTAAGCCTATAACGCAGGCGTGTGGCACGGCCTACGGGAGGCAGCGTGGCGACGGCGGCTTCCCACGGCTGTCCAAGGTGCGTCAGCTGGTCGCGCAACACCGAGTTGGCCACGCCCCACTTGAGCATGAACTGCATGCGGGCGTCGTTCTGCACTATACGCTCGGTGCTCTTGGTCTCGAAATGGTAGACCCGGCTGCCGGCGATGCCCTTGAAGTGGCGCACACCGGCCATCCATAGTTTTGCGGTGAGGTCGGGGTCGCTGCCCATGCCGGGAGAGAACTCGATGCTGTAGCCGCCCACGAGGTCCCAAATGTCGCGGTGCAGCAGGTTGGGCGGCCAGGTGGCGCCACGCCAGTCGGCGCAGGGCAGCGCAGCATATTCGCGCAGCAGACGCTCCTCGTCGAAGGTCTCCAGGCTGTCGCCATAGTCGGCCACGATGCCTATGTTTTCCGGCTTGCGCGGATGAATCATGGTAGAGGAGAGGAAGAAGCGGTTGTCGGACAGCGACTGCACCTCGGCGGCCAGAGCGGTGTCCCAGCCGGGGAGCACATACATGTCGTCGTTCAGATAGAGGATATAGTCGGTCTGGACCTTGGTGCGCATGAGATTGCAGGCCATACACACCCCGATGTTGCGCTCGGAGTGCGTATAGTCGAACCCCTGGGCCCGGACCCACTCCAGAGTGCCGTCGGACCCGTCGTTGACATGGACGATAATCTGGTGTTCCTCCGCTGAATGGCGACGGATGCTCTCGACACACAGCCGCAGGAAGGCAAGGTTGTTCCAGGTAGGTATGATGATGGAAAAACGCATGGTTATATGTTCGCTTTCAGGTTTATACTTCTTTTTGTTTTTTTTCGTCACAACGGCAGAAATCCGAGGCCGAGGCGGAAGGTGAGCATGTTCGAAAAAGCGGCGTCGCTGTGGTGTTCGTAGCCTCCACGGGTCTCCTCATCGCCGATGAGGTTGTGCAAGAGACCATAGATGTAGGAATACTGCACCTCGTAGTTCAGCACCAGACGGTCGAAGAAGACATAGTTGCGCCCCACGCCGGCATAGAGGCCGAAGGTGTTGCCCACCTCGCCGTCCTGCAAGGATTTCATGCGCACCCATGTGGCGCCGAAGCCCGTATAGACGCCCAACGGTGCAAAATCGCTGCGCTCAAAGCGTCGAACGCCGAGGCTGACGAAGAGCATGTCGGCAGAATGGGTCACCGTGTCGTGCACCCACCCGTACCCTCCGGGCAGCTGTCTCTGACGTTTCTCCTCCACATCGTCGTAGCCTCCGTGGTAACGGGCCGAAAGCGTCAACGTCCAGCGGCGGCTCACGGCATACTCCGCCGTGGCCCAGGGCGTGAGAGCCAGGAAGTGGTGGCAGCCCATGGGATAGAGGCCTGCCATCCCCAGGCTGGCCCCTGCCTCGACGGCCAGCCGCCGTCCCAGAAAGCCCGCAGGCTTCCTGTCGCCGGGCGTCAGCGTCGTTTGGTAGGAGTCGTAGAGCATGGCGTCGAGAAGCGCATTGTGGTCGGCCACACCGTATTTATAGTTGTTGCCGGCCACCACCTTGCCCTGACGGGCGTCGATGGTCAGCGTGGACAGCGACGTACGCTCGATGCCGGAAAAAATCCCTATCAGTTCGATGGGAAGGAACGGCACGGCAAACAGCGACCTCGGCGAGGCCATGCCACGGCAGTTCTCCACGTTGACCACGGCGGTGAGGTTCACCTCTCGCGCGTCATGGCGCGCAGTCATCTCGTCCATGGCGGACTGCATCAGGAGCCTCCGACGGAAACGTCCCTTGTCGAGCCAGAACTCGTTCATCCACTCGCAGAGGGTCATGAAGTCGTTGTAAAGGCTGTCGGACTCCATGTCGCGGAGGCCGCCGTCGGAGAAGTCGATACCTCGCTTGCCCACAAGGGTGGCATGGTGCATCAGCCGCTCCGTGAGCCGCGCTTCGTTGGCCACCCCCTTGGCCACCTTCACCTCGTCGCTGACGTTGTTGTAGACCAGATATGCAGGGTTGAACACCATCAGACCACCCCTGCCCACGGTGTCCGCCGGACGCGCCGTGTCGGCGGTGCCGCCGAGATGGGCCTTCAGGCATTCGCCGAAAAGGCTGTCGGCCATCAGAAGGTCGGTGAGGGCGTAGGAGGTGGCTGTATGCATCGTTTGCTCTCTGCGTTTCAACCTGATACGCTCGTACTTCGACAGCGACGTGTCATCGACATCCGTCGGCGCCAGACTGTCGGCGGCGGGCAGCGCCGCCATATAGTCGTCGATGCTCCTGCCTGCCGTCAGGCGCAGTTCCTCCATCAGGTCGGCGGCCATGAGGGCATAGTCGTCCTGCGCGGGATAGCGCCGGTGGGCCTGCCACACATTGTTGAGCGCCACCAGCAGGACCTGTTCCACGCTCATGGTCTGCAGCGCATAGTACACCTGGCGGCTCTCTCCCTCCACACACTCATAGTCCAGCCTGCCTTGCGGCATGTCGTGGGCCTTGTCGAGGGCATAGCCATAGAGGGCGTAGGCCATATAGCGGTCGAGAGCCTCGATGTCGGCGGCGGCAACAGCCGTGCGGCGCAGCAGCCAGGCGTTGTACAGCGCTGCCGCATACTGGCCGTACACCACCTCCTGGCGCACACATTCCATCCGCGCCGCATGGCGCAGCGCCTCGAAGTCGCCCTGTCCGACACTGACAAAGTCCGCTCCTCCCCCACCCTGCAGCAGCGCGGCACAGCGGCGTCTGCGCGACAGAATGTTGGGATGGGAACTGCGACTATCGTCGTAGTTGTCGCGGCTCTCTATGCCGCCGCCCTTGGCAAGCCAGCAGCCCTCGAGCCTGAAGGAGGACGTGTTGAACCACGTGGTGTCGAACTCCACATCGTCGAACGGCAGGGCGCCATACTGCATCACGTCGAACACCCCCTCGGTCACCCCTTTGCTATATGGACTGTTGCGATAGAACATCTCGATGCCCAGCGAATCCGCCTCGCGCTCCATCTCGCGGCTGCGGCTGTGGTACGCCACAAAGTCCGTCACCCCGGCGCCACCGTCATACTCCCCCTCGCGCATCCTCTTCCCCGCCTTCGCCAGCTCCTCCATCGCGTGCGAGCGACAGTAGTGGACAATCTCATGGCCCAGGATGAAGGCCAACTGGGCCTCTGTCTCGACCTGCGCCACAAGTCCCAGCGTCACGAACACCATGCCCTGCCCCGTGGCAAAGGCGTTGGGTACGGGGCTGTCGACCGTGTAGAAGCGAAGCTCCGGGCGCAGCGCGGGGTAGTCCTTCATCAGCACGTCGGCTATCTGCTCCACCATGCGCGTCGTCGCATCGCCATACAGGATGCGGCCCGACGCCATCATCTTGTTGATATGGAACGCCACCGAGAGCATCTTCCGGTTGTCCATCTCGTGCAGCCGCCCAAGGCGTTCCGCCCGCTGCCTCTCGGCAAGGTAGAGCTCCTCGACGCTCATCTTCAAATCCTCCGGCACCGGACCCACGCTCCGCTCCTGCCCGCGCACCGCGCAGGGCAACAGAAACAGGAGGCCTATCACGATATGTCTCAACTTCATACGGGTCTTGATGCTAATGAAAATCCTTGCAAAATTACTATTTTTTGACGACTCTGACAAAAAAAATGTATCTTTGCAGTGAGTCGCGCCATTCCGCGAAAGTCGCAACAGCATAGAAACAAGGTATTTAAAAAACGCACAGCCATGAGAAAGCCCCTTCTCGCCGCCCTTGCCGCCTGCCTCCTCGGCGGGGTCCTCCAGGCGCAGAACCCCAGCATGCAGGACCAGCTGCGCCGACAGCAGCTGCAGTTCCAGCAGCAGCAACTCTTCCAGCAGCAGCTCCGCCTGCAGCAGCAACAACAGCAGCAGCTCCAGCGCCTCAACAACATGTCGGCTTCCGGCCACTCATGGAACGGCAACTACATCTTAAGCCTCCACGCCGGCACGGGCTTCTTCGACGCCCCCGACTACGACCCCGCCAGCGTCTCGCGCTTCAGCGCCCACACACCCCTCTTCCTCTCCCTGCGCTGCTCCGGCGAGCATTATCTCGCCCACCGCTTCTTCTGGGGATGGCAGGGCGCAGTGGACTATTCGCGCCTCGCCTACGACTACCGCCTCGACGGCGACAGCCCCGACCTGCCCCTCGGCTTCGCCACCCCCACGGCGGGCAGCTGGCTCGACTGCACCACACGCCACTGGGCCCTCGGCTACGAGCAGCGTCTCTCCATAGGCTACGACATCTCCTACGCCTTCAGCCTCAACCTCTCGGTAGGTATCGGCGCACAGCTTCTATCCAGGAGCAACTCCTCGGCACAGCGCATCGACAAAGCCACCGCCGCCATTGCCGACATCGACCCGTTTCAGCCCTCGCCTTCCCTTTTCGCTTTCGACCTCGCCGCCACCGCGCAACTCGAACTCCTCTACTATTTCTCCTCCAGCCTCGTGGCCTCCTGTGCCGCCAAGGTCAACTTCGGCGCGAAAGGCGGCGACCTGTCCACCCCCTCCAATCCGCGCTCCTACGCCCTCCTCCTCGGCGTGGGCTACAAATTCTATGTCGAACACAACGCCACCGACGATGACTGACGCCCTCGTCACCCGCACCACCGGCAGCTGGTACCGCCTCCTCCTGCCCGACGGCTCCGCCCTCGACGGCCGCCTCCGCGGCAACTACCGCCTCCGCGGCAACAAGCAGACCAACCCCGTGGCCGTGGGCGACCGCGTCGACTTCGCCCTTCAGGACGACGGCACAGCCCTCATCCTCGACGTCCACGACCGCCGCAACTACATCGTCCGCCGCGCCACCAAACTCTCCAAACAGACCCACGTCATCGCCGCCAACATCGACCTCCTCTGCGTCGTCGCCACCCTCGGCCTGCCGCGCACCTCCACGGGCTTCATCGACCGCCTCCTCACCACCGCCGAGGCCTACCACATCCCCGCCGCCTTGGTCTTCAACAAGGTGGACCTCTACGGCAACCCCGGCAGCGACCTCTGGCAGCTGCACCACGAGACAAAAGCCATCTACACCGCCGCAGGCTACCCCGTCCTCGAAGCCTCCGCCCTCTCGGGCCATGGCCTCGACACCCTCGCAAACCTCATCGCCGGCAAAACCGTCCTCTTCTCCGGCCACAGCGGCGTCGGCAAAAGCGCCCTCCTCAACGCCCTCTGCCCCGGCCTCGCCCTCCGTGTCGGGCAGCTCTCCGAATGGAGCCTCAAAGGCCGCCACACCACCACCTTCGCCGAAATACACCCCATAACCCTCAACACCCGCAACCCGCAACCCTCCTACCTCATCGACACCCCCGGCATCAAGGAATTCGGCATGGTGGACTTCAACGCGCAGGAACTCTCCCACTTCTTCCCCGAGATGCGCTCGCGCCTCCACGATTGCCGCTTCGCCAACTGCACCCACACCCACGAGCCGGGGTGCGCAATAAAAAAGGCCGTCGACGACGGCCTTGTCAGCGCAGAGCGCTATCAGAACTATCTCAATATCCTGGAATCTATTTCTTCAGAAACTTGAAGTCCTTGCCCAGATAGTAGGCCTGGTCGCCGAGGCTCTCCTCGATGCGCATCAGCTGGTTATACTTGCAGATGCGGTCCGTGCGCGAAGCCGAACCCGTCTTGATGAGGCCGGCGTTCATAGCCACCACCAGGTCGGCAATGGTCGTGTCCTCCGTCTCGCCGCTGCGATGGCTGATGATGGCGGTATACTGGTTGCGCATGGCCAGGTTCACGGCGTCGATGGTCTCCGTCAGGGTGCCGATCTGGTTGAGCTTGATGAGGATGCTGTTGGCAACCCTCTTCTCCAAACCCATCTTCAGGCGGCTCACATTGGTGACGAAGAGGTCGTCGCCCACCAGCTGGCAACGGTCGCCGATGGCGTCGGTGTGCAGACGCCAGCCCTCCCAGTCGTCCTCGGCCATGCCGTCCTCGATGCTGATGATGGGGTAGCGCTTCACCCAGTCGGCCCAGAAGTCGCTCATCTGCGCCGGCGTCAGCTTCTCGCCGGTACTCCACTTCAGCTCGTACATATTCTCCTCGGCGTTGTAGAACTCCGAAGCGGCGGCATCGAGAGCGATGAAGACATCCTCGCCCGGACGGTAGCCAGCCTTCTCGATGGCCTGCAGGATGCACGTCAGAGCCTCCTCGTTGCTCCCCAGGTTGGGGGCAAAACCACCCTCGTCGCCCACGTTGGTGCTCATGCCCTTGGCCTTGAGCACGGCGCGCAGATTGTGGAACACCTCGGCACCCATGCGCAGTGCCTCGCTGAAAGTCGGCGCACCCACGGGCATAATCATGAACTCCTGGAAGTCGATGCTGTTGTCGGCATGGCTGCCGCCGTTGAGGATGTTCATCATGGGGATGGGAAGCGTGTAGCCGCCCACACCGCCGAGGTAGCGGTAAAGCTCCTGGCCAGTCTCCTGCGCCGCAGCCTTGGCCACGGCCAGACTCACGCCCAGAATGGCGTTGGCACCCAGACGGCTCTTGTTCTCCGTGCCGTCAAGCTCAATCATCTTCATGTCCACAGCCTTCTGCTCGCTGACGAACATGCCCTGAAGCTCCTCGTTGAGCACCGTGTTCACATTGTTCACAGCCTGCATCACGCTCTTGCCGAGAAACTGGCTCTTGTCGCCGTCGCGAAGCTCGCAGGCCTCGTGGACACCCGTCGAGGCACCGCTCGGCACCGCCGCACGGCCCATGGCGCCCTGGTCGGTATACACGTCGACTTCCACTGTGGGATTGCCGCGACTGTCGAGAATCTGACGGCCCCTGATTCCTATAATCTGACTCATAAACTATTATATTATTATGTTAAACAATAAACTTCATTCAACCAAACTGCAAAGATACGAAAAAAAATCCATACCCTCCGAAAAAAAAACAACCCCGCCGCAAAGGCCGTCCACCCCCGTTGGCCTGCCCCGCACAAAAAAAGCCCGCCCCGCACAAAAAAAAACGCCCCCGCAGCCACCCCCAACCCCATTCTCAACCAGCCATTTGCACATATCATCTCTTTCCTATCGCTATATCTCATTCTTACTATCTGAAAACAAAAAACTGCTCCTGTAGGCAATAATATGTCGAAGATAGCGTTATAGTAGCTGTATGGAAACGTGAGGGTAGAAATTCAAACCGCTAAAAACAAAGGAGATAGATATGGCAAAACAAGACCAGGGAATCATCGGTGGATTCAGGGGGACGATAGGACCCGTCATCGGCTACCAGTGGCGCGGACGCTGGTGCCTGCGTGCAAGGCCGCAGCGTGTGGCCAATCCGCGCACCGCCGCGCAGCAGGAACACCGCATGCTTTTCCGCGACATGGTGCGCCTCGCCTCGCGCCTGACGCCGGTGCTGCGGCGCGGCCTGCGCGACGCTTCGCTGCAGGAGGGCATGACGGAAGGCAACCTATTCGTGAGGATGAACAAAGGGCTGTTCAGCGCCCAAGGCGTCGACTACGGCCGGCTGGCCGTGAGCCACGGCCCCGTGGCACCGGTGGCTTTCACGCACGTGGCACTCGACGAGAGGATGGTGGTGCGTTGCGAATTTGAGAAGAACCCCCTGCGGATGAGGGCCGACGGGACCGACGAGGTGTGGCTCTATGCCTCCTGTCCCGCCGTCGGCCGCGGGATCCTCGCGGCGCCGGTGCAACGGCGCACCAAGCACCTCGAGGCCGCCCTGCCCGACGAGTGGGCGGGAAACGAGGTTCACCTCTACGCCTTCGTCACCGACCACACCCAGCGGGCCTCGTCGACCCTCTACCTCGTGGCCGACGCCCCCGGCGATGCCGACGGAAGCCCTGATGTCGACGCCGCCGACGCCCTTCGCGCCCCCTCCGCCCCCTCGGCACAGGCCGTCGCCGCACAGGGTGCCACGTCCGCGGTGCAACGCAGCGCATATACGGCGCAGGTCTCTGGCATACCCACGGCGCAGGAGGACAAAAAAAAGCCCCCAATGATGGGGGCTTTGGACTGACGCTCGCCCTCGCGAGAGGGCTTGCCGTCTTTTTCTTCCTTACTCGGCCTTGGGGGCTTCCTCGGCGGCGGGAGCCTCGGCCACGGGAGCCTCGGCA
>JAFVAM010000121.1 GCA_017480525.1 Bacteroidales bacterium
GTGCAGGTGGTTTTCCAGCCAGTGAGCCGCGAGTTCAACGAGCGCTGGTATTCGGACCTCCGAGCGTCGAGGATACAGCCTTTCGTGCCGGGCCAGATGCCGGGTGCCCCGTCGGGCTACTCCTGGAGCGGCGCCGCCCCCGCAGCAGCCCCGAAGCAGCCCATGACTCCCCAACAGCCCATGCAGTCTATGCAGCAGCCTGCCGCCCAGCCCGCCAACTTCGCCGCAGCGCCCCAGATGAGCCCGTCGGCCGACGACGACCTGCCGTTCTAAAAAAAAAGGCACTGACGAGTTGCCTCGAAAAAAGACAGAGATATCGAAAAACAGGGATGGACAAGGCAGAGGTTAGAAAGATGATGCGCGAGCGCAAACGCGCCGTGTCGCCGGAGGAGAAGCTGGCGCGGAGCCGCACGATAATGCAGCGGCTCGAGCACACGCCCGACTTCGCAGCGGCCCGCGTGGTGCTGCTCTATTGGTCGATGTCCGACGAGGTGCAGACGCACGGGTTCGTGGAGCGGTGGTACAGGGAGAAGACCCTGTTGCTGCCTTGCGTACAGGGCGACGATCTGGTGCTCCGGCAGTACACCGGTGCAGAATGCATGGTGAGCGGCGAGCAATTCGGCATCGGCGAGCCTGCCGGCGAGGAGTGGACCGACCTCGCGGCGGTGCAGCTCATCGCTGTGCCGGGCGTGGCTTTCGACAGCGCGGGCAACCGCATGGGTCGCGGCCGCGGCTTCTACGACCGCCTGCTGAAGTCGACGCCCAATGCCGTCAAAATCGGCCTGGCCTACGACTTCCAGATGCTCGACGCCATACCCACCGAACCGCACGACGTGAAAATGGACCGTGTGCTGACCGACGTACCGACGGAGACAACTGAAGATTGGGACAAATAAGCAAGCCTGCCCTATGCCGATGTTCTATACACCCAAGCCGCGCCAGTTCCGCTACCAGCCGCGCTTCTACGACCCCGAGAAGGAGAAGTGGGAGGCGCTGAAGCAGAAGTATGCCGACGAGCGATCCGCCGAGGAAACTGCGAACAGCGAGGCCGGAGACGTTGCAGACCTGGAGTACTTCCAGCGCCGGGTGCGCGAAATCGACCGCGAGGAGCGGCACAGCAAGGGTGGGCTGACGTGGAAAGACATGTTCCGCAAGCGCGAGGTGCCCCAGTTCAACTATCAGCCCCGATTCTCCACGAACCCGCAGAAGCCGGACACCGACCTGCCGGACAGCGCCACCGAACGCGTGATGGAATACAGACAGCGCACCACGAAAATCAAACGCCGCTACGACCTCGCTGACAAGGAATACATGAAACCCATGCCGGCGGGCCGCATCATGCTCTATGCGTTCCTGGTATGCCTGCTGCTCTATTGGGTTCTGTTCTGAGTGAAGGGGAAAAAAACATTTAGCCATCGACCAACTGCACACTGACAACCGCACTTTGACAACTGCACACTGACAACTAAAAAAAATGACCATAGAAGTACTGAAATCGAAGATCCACCGCGTGACGGTGACGGAGGCCGACCTCGACTACATCGGAAGCATCACCATCGACGAAGCCCTGATGGAGGCCGCCAACATCATAGAGAACGAGAAGGTGGACATCTACAACATCACCAACGGCGAGCGCTTCTCCACCTACGCCATCCGCGGCGAGCGCGGCAGCGGGGTAATATGCCTCAACGGTGCTGCGGCGCACAAGGCTCCCGTGGGCAGCCTGGTGATTATCGCCAGCTACGCCGGCATGGACTTCGAGGAGGCCAAGCGCTGGACCCCGACAGTGATTTTCCCCAAGAACAACCGACTGTGACCCCTACGGCAGATAAGAAAAGCAGGCTGAAGGACGTCCTCCGCATGGTCGTCTTTCTCGGCATAGGGCTTTTCTTCATCTATTGGTTTTTGCTGAAACTCGACAGCGAAGAGAAACAAGCCATCTGGCAGTCGTTCCTGCAGGCCGACTACAGGTGGGTGGTGGCTTGCGTGGCATGCAGCCTGGTGAGCCACCTGGTGCGGGCCCTGCGCTGGCGCCTGCTGTTCAATCCCTTGAGGCTAACGCCGGGCATCAACAACACCTTCGGTTCGGTGATGGTAGCCTATCTGGGCAACCTGGCCTTTCCCCGTGCGGGCGAGGTGATGCGCTGCGCCACGCTGCGCACCAGCGAGGACATCCCTGTGGAGAAGTCGCTGGGCACGGTGGTGACAGAGCGCATCGTCGACCTTGCGGCCTTCGCCCTCATCGTGACCGTGGGAATGCTGGCCATGTTCGGCGAGGCCAAGGAGTGGCTCTACAATACCCTCTCTGAAAAATACAACAACCTTCCCAACATGTGGATGCTCGCGGCCGTGGCCATCGGGCTGGCGGCCATAGCATTCGCAGCCTACAAACTCTTCTGGAAGAAATTGTTGCACATCAACTTCTTTGCGAAAATCAACGATTTGGTTCTCGGCATGGTGGACGGTGTGAAGAGCGTCTTCCACATGGGGACGCGCCAAACGCTGCTCTTCCTGCTCTACAGTGCCGCCATCTACCTGCTCTATATCCTCGGAGGATTGCTCATCTTCAAAGCTTTCGGCCAGACGTCGTGGCTGGGGATGCAGGCTGCTTTCGTGGTCTACCTCTTCGGTTCCGTGGGCATGACCTTCTCGCAGGGCGGCATCGGTGTGTACCCCGTGCTGGTGCAGGTCGCGCTGTCGCTCTACGCCATCGGAATGGAGGTGGGCACAGCCTGCGGATGGCTGCTCTGGGGTTCGCAGCAGGCCGCCGTCATCGCGGTGGGCGGAGCCTACATGGCCTACTTCAGCATCAAGAAAAGAAAGAAACAAAACTGAAAGAACACACACAGAATTTCACTGATTATGGAAAAGACACGTTGCTTGATTATCGGGTCGGGGCCTGCGGGCTACACGGCAGGCATCTACACCGGCCGTGCCGACCTGAAACCCATCCTCTACGAGGGTGAACAGCCCGGTGGCCAGCTGACCATCACGACCGAGATAGAGAACTTCCCGGGCTACCCCGAAGGTATCGACGGCACCGCCATGATGGAAGACCTGCGCAAACAGGCAGAGCGCTTCGGCACCGATGTGCGCCGCGGCTACATCGTCGACATCGACCTCAGCCAAAGGCCTTTCCACGCCACCGACGACCACGGCGTGGTGATAGAGGCCGAGACGGTGGTGGTGGCCACGGGTGCCAGCGCCAAGTGGATTGGCCTTGAAAGCGAGCGCCAGTTCTACGGACAGGGCGTCTCGGCCTGCGCCACCTGCGACGGCTATTTCTATAAGAACCAAGAAGTTGCCGTGGTGGGTGGCGGCGATACCGCCTGCGAGGAAGCCAACTACCTGACGACCCTGTGCAAGAAGGTATACCTCGTCCACCGCCGCGACGAACTCCGCGCCTCCAAAGCCATGCAGCACCGTGTGCTCACCAATCCCAAGATAGAGATGTGCTGGAACAGCCGCATCAGCCGCATCTTGGGCAACGACATGGACGGAGTCACCGGCATCGAGCTGGAGGACACCAAGAGCGGAGCCAAAAGCGAGAAAGAGGTGACGGGTGTCTTCGTGGCCATAGGGCACAAGCCCAACACCGACTTCCTCAAAGGGCAGATAGAACTCGACGAGCAAGGCTACATCAAGGTGAAGAACCCCTCGAGCGCCACCAATGTGCCGGGCGTGTTTGCCGCCGGCGATGTGTGCGACCCCAACTACCGCCAAGCCATCGTGGCCGCCGGCAAAGGCTGCGTGGCCGCCATGGATGTGGAACGCTTCCTGCAGAACAACCAGTAGCCCACCCCTCCGCCCCCATGCGTCCGACGACCCTCCACCGCCACCAGCCCTCGCGTCTGCGCCTCTCTCTGGCGCTGGCAACGGCATTGGTGTTGCCTCTGGTCGCCAACGCACAGGGAGGCTTCAAGCCCGGCGTCAGACCGACGAACAAAAGCGACGCCTTCAAGCCCGCGCTGTCGGCGGACTCCAGAGGCAGCCGTTCCAACAGCTCCACCGGCAACGACAGCATAGCGTCGACGGACACCTCGGCCACCAAAGGACTTGTCTATGTGGAGGAGACGCCGGATTCGGTGCTTCGAATGAAGGTTTTCTTCTTCAACTATGCACCACGGAAGGTGAAAATCGACGAACTGTGGAACCCCACGCTTGACCCCACGGGAGCACAGTTCAGCGACCCGCTGGAAAGTTTCAACGGCAACTACTATCTGGGACAGGGTACCATCGGCCACCCGCACTTCGCGGTCTATCCCACCTTGGTGGTGCCGCTGGCTTTCGCACTGCAAACCGACGGGCTGACGGCTTACCTCAAAAAACCTGACAACCTGCGCCTCCACCAGACCCTCACGCCATACACCCGACTGTCCTACAACAACACCCTCAACAAGGACTATCTGGTTCAAATCACACACACACAGAACATCATGCCCGGCTGGAACGTGGCTTTCGACTACCGTCTTATCTGCCCGGAGGGCAATATGGCCAGTTCGGGAGCCAAGAACAGCCAGCTCGACGTAACGACCAACTACTTTTCCAAGGACTCGCGCCTGCAGGCACAGGCAGGCTTCGCATGGCAGTCGTTCCTCATGGACGAAAACGGCGGCCTGACAGACGACCGCTATTTCACCTCCAACCAAACGAGCAACCTCTCCGGACTGCCTGTGGTGCTGTCGAACTCATCTTCCAAGAACCTATATCACAACGCTTTCGCCAAGGTCACATACAACCTGATCCAACAAGTGGAGACCTACAGGAACAGGGACTCTCTGGCGGTGCGCTACGACACTGTCGGCGCCGACAGTGTGCGCATGGTGGTGGACACCATCGAGCTGGTGGACACCATCGCCGTCGGCACCCCGCGCATGTTCAACGCCGGAGTGTTGGGGGTGTCGGTGGATTATGCCCGCTGGAAACGCTCGGCCTACCTCTCGACGTTTTCCGACTCCACCCTGTGGAGCGACGCCAGCGCCACAATTTTCTGGACCAACGACGCCTACCCCGACCACCGATGGCACAATCCACTTAAGCTCACCTTCGGCCTCACCCCCCGCAACCTGCGAGCCATCGTGGCCACCGACACCACGCAGGCCCCCGACACCCTGGTGGCCACCGCTGCCCTTAACCCCTTCGCCGAGGCCACCCTCTCTCTCGGACGGATGGCTCTCAGCGTTAAAGGCGAGGTGGACAACACGCTGCTCAACCTCAACTCACGTATCCACTCACCCGACTACTACGCCTCCGGCGCACTGCAACTCCTCCTCGACAGCAGCCGCAACACGGGCATGGCCCTCTCAGCCTCCCTGCAACGCCGCATGCCAGAAGTGAGGATGCTCCACGCCATGGACTATAACATGGAAGCCATTGATGCCCAACGCTACGGAATACACCTGTTCCACAATAGCGAAAGTGGTGTTCTTCAATGTATTGACCTCGACGTCGGAGCTACACACCAGAGTCACCACACATGGTATGACTCGACCCTCGCCGTCGTGGTGGGAAACGGCGACCTCTGGCTCTACCAAGCCACCCTCACCATGCGCCTGCGCTTGGGATGGCTCCACATCGACATGCAGCAGTTCCTGCAACACAGCACCGACGAAGCCCAAGTGGAGGTCCCCCTCTGGGCCACCAAGAACTCCGTCTATGCCGATTTCACCCTCTTCCGCCGCGCCCTGCGTATGCAGATTGGAGCCGACATTCGCTACTACACAGCCTTCGCTCCGGACGGCTACGACCCCGCCACAGGCCTTTTCTTCTCCCAGTCCACCGAGACGGGCGACTACCTCTGGGCCGACGCCTTCATCAACCTCCAGGTGAAACGCGCAAGCATCTACATCAAGGGCGGACACCTCAACGCCCTCTGGGAAAGCCACCCCAACTACTTCCTCATGCCACACTATCCCGGCACACGCTTCGGCCTCTTCTGGGGCATCAGCTGGAACTTCTTCGACTGAAAACAGTTCAGTCCCGACCTCAACATACCTTTTTTAGGACGGCGGCACAATAAAAAACGGCTTCAGCCGTTAAAACATGACATGCACACAACGACTAAACGCTTATGAAACGACTGATTTTTGCCACCAACAACAAGCACAAAGTGCAAGAGGTCAGAGCCGCCCTGGAAGGTCGCGTGGAGGTGGTGAGCCTCGCCGAAGCCGGTCTGTGCGGCGAAATTCCCGAAACCGCCGAGACACTGCAAGGAAACGCCTTGCAGAAAGCCCAATGGGTGTGGGAGCGTATCGACACCGTCGGCGCAGGCTTCGACGGATGTTTCGCCGACGACACAGGCCTCGAAGTCGACGCCCTCGGCGGCGCCCCCGGCGTCTATTCCGCCCGCTACGCGGGTGAACACTGCTCCTTCGACGACAATATCACCAAACTCCTCGCTGCCCTCGACGGCCAGGAGAACCGCCATGCCGACTTCCGCACCGTCATCTGCCTGATAGAGAACGGAGAACCGCACTATTTTGAAGGACGCGTCGACGGCCAAATCCTCACCGAGCGATACGGCGAAGGCGGCTTCGGCTATGACCCCGTCTTCATGCCCGACCGCTTTGCGGTGAGCTTCGCCGAAATGCCCCTTGACGTGAAAAACAGCATCAGCCACCGCGGCCTCGCCGTGGCCAAACTGAAAGAATACCTCGAACAATGAAACGTGTCTTCCCACTGTCAATCCAAGAAGGCATGTCGCAGAGCGGAAGCTTTATCCTTATGCTCTGCGAACCTACAAGCGGCACCCAAATACCCATTTTCATCGGTGCCCACGAGGCGCAGGGCATCCTCCTCGCCAAGGAAACGGTGCACACTCGTCGACCGATGACACACGAACTGATGCTTCATGTGATACAGGAGTATGCACTGACAATCAAAGAAGTGACAATAGACAAAGTCGTGGAAGGAATCTTCTATGCCACCCTCCACACGACCGACGGCTTCAACGACAAACAATTCGACAGCCGCACCTCCGACGCCATCACACTGGCCCTTCTCTGCAACTGTCCCATTCTCGTGGCCGACGAGGTGCTGGAGGAAACCGGCGTCAAAATGGAAGAATCATCTTTCCAGTCCTCCTCCGCCAACCCCGAAGCCGAAATAGCCCGTCTCGAAGAAGAACTGCTCTCCTGCGAGGAACGCGAGGACTATGAACACGCGGCTGAAATACAAAAAAAGATAGAACAACTAAAAGCAAGACAATGAACTACGACGAGACCGTCCAATACCTGAAAGAAACCATTGGCACCCATGGCCATCCCCTTCCGCAGACCGTCATCGTGCTCGGCAGCGGCTTGGGCAAGCTGGGCGACCAGATAGCCAACCCGCTGGCCATCCCCTACGCCACTATCCCCCATTTCAAAGCCTCAACAGCCATAGGACACAAAGGCAATCTCATCGTGGGAAACCTTGGAGGGAAAGAAGTTATGGCCATGCAGGGGCGATTCCACTACTACGAGGGCTACACCATGGAGGAGGTGACCTACCCCATGCGCGTCTTTGCCCGCATGGGCGTGAAGCAGATGCTGGTGAGCAACGCTGCCGGGGCCGTGAACCCCAGCTATCGCGTGGGCGACCTCATGGTCATCACCGACCATATAAACTTCATGCCCAACCCCCTGGTGGGTCCCAACAAGGAGGACTTCGGCCCCCGATTCCCCGACATGACGGAGGCATACAGCCACCGCCTGCGCGACATCGCCAAACGCGAGGCCGCCGCCCTGGGCATCAGCCTGCGGGAAGGGGTCTATGTGGCCGGCACGGGCCCCACCTACGAGACCCCGGCAGAATACCGCATGTATGGCATCATCGGCGGCGACGCCTGCGGTATGTCGACGGTGCCGGAAGTCATCGTGGCGCGCCATAGCGGCATGGAGGTCTTCGGCATGAGCGTCATCACCAACCAGGCCCACGACCTGGGCAACGGCATCGTGAACGACGGCGACGACGTGATTCGTGCCGCCGACCAGGCAGCCGAACGCATGACAATGCTTTTCAGCAAGATAGTACAAAGCATTTAAAGTATCACCTATGCAGCGCATCCGCCCATACGTGCTCCCCTTGGCCATCGTGCTGGGACTTTTGTTCCACCGCTGGTGTGCCATGTTCTCCGTCCTCGTACCCTTTCTCATCTTCGCCATCCTGCTGCTTTCCTTCTGCGCTGTCGACCTGCGCCGTCTCCGCATGAGCCTGCTCGACCTATGGCTCATCCTTTTCCAAGTGGTGGTGAGTACCTCGTGCTATCTGGCCATCAACTTTTTATGCGGCAACCACATCGTAGCCGAAGGGGTGCTCATCGGCGTGCTGTGTCCCGTTGCATCGTCGGTGGCCGTGGTGGCCTGTATGCTGGGTGCCAACCGCGAGACAGTGACTACCTACACCATCGTGGGCAACCTCATGGTGGCTGTCGTGGCCCCGGTGGTATTCACCCTCGTTGGCGACCATCCCGAACTGGGCATCATCGACGGTTTCCTACTGATGATCAGCAAGATTGGAGCCACCTTGGCACTGCCCTTCTTTGTGGCAGTGCTGCTGCAGTTCCTTCTGCCGAGCGTCAATGCCCTTGTGGCACGATACAAAGGCACGGGCTTCTACCTCTGGGCCGTGGCCCTGCTTTTCACCCTCGGCCAGACCATCGACTACATCTTCCTCCACGGCAAAGGGAACTGGCAATCCATTGCCTGGCTCGGCGGCCTCTCGCTGCTCTTTTGCGTTGTGCAGTTCGGCGTCGGTCGCCGACTCGGCCGCCACTATGGCGACGTGGTGGGCGGCGGACAACTCCTTGGACAGAAAAACTCCGCCATGGGCATTTGGATGGCAAACACCTTCCTCTCGCCACTTTCGTCGGTCTTCCTGGCCTTCTACAGCGTCTACCAGAACCTCTTCAACGCCTGGCAGATAGCACACATGAAAAAGAAAACAACATAGACACAAAAAAATCCCCACCCCACACATCGGGGCATGAAAAACTCAATACAACTCAACCAAACAGAAAACACACAATGATCAAAGCGGCCTTTTTCGACATCGACGGCACCCTGCTGAGTTTCAAGACCCACCGCATTTCGCCTGGCACCCTCCGCGCTTTCGAGCGCCTGCACAACGCCGGGGTGCGCACATTCCTTTCCACCGGACGGCCCGACGTGCTCATCCCCCGGATGCCAGTCGAAATCGAAGCCAAAATCACCATGAACGGCGGCCTCGTTTTCACCCTGCCCACCACCGAGGCTCCACAGCAGGTGCTGCTGAGCAACCCCATAGCCGACCGTGAACTTCAAGCATGGCTTGACATAGCAGAGGGCAAAAATCTATGCACCATGGTGTTCACAGACAAATCCATGCTACTGGCCAACCCCAACGAAATAGGACTGAAATTGAGAGACCAACTGGAATTTGAGATGCCCCCGGTGGTAGAGATAGAGCAGATGCGTGCCGTGACGGCCTATCAGATTATCGCCATCATGCCTGGCGAAATGGACACCTCCGTCCAAACACTGCTTCCCCACTGCCGCCTGCCACGCTGGCACCCCTATTTCACTGACATTGTGGCCCACGACAACAGCAAAGCCCGCGGCATGGAGGCCATCTGCCGCCACTACGGCATCCGCCAGGAAGAGACCCTCGCCTTCGGCGATGGTGCCAACGACATCGAGATGCTCGAATGGGCCGGCATCGGTGTGGCCATGGGCAACGCTGACGACACCGTCAAAGCCCATGCCGACCGCGTCACCACAGACGTAGACAACGAAGGAATAGAAAACGCTGTGCTTCAGATATTATGAAAAACACAATTGAAGAACAACTGGAAGAGACTCTACGGCTGATTGACAGCTACTGCGACCTCGCCACCGACCAGGAAGACAATGACGCTTTCGTGGCTCGTGGCAACGGCTTCTGCGACCGCAAATACAGCGACGACTTCATCCAAATGCAGATAGCCCAACTCACGGCTCGCGCCGCCACCCTACGAAAAGAATTGCAAAACAGATAAGTCATGATCTTCGAAATCATCCTCGGCCTCATAGCCCTCAGCGTGGTGGTGGTGGTCATCTCCGAAAACCGCAAGCCCTACGTGTCCATCTTCTGGATACTCTTCATCACGGTGCTTCCCGGAGTGGGTCTGGCGCTCTACCTGCTCCTGGGCAAGGACTATCGCAGCCGCCGCATCATCCGTCCCGACGAGATGGCCCGCTTCGACACCTTGCGCGACAACTCCGTGGGGAACAACATCATAGCAACGCTCCCCAACGAAAAGTACCAGAAATTGGCCGACATGATGCTCGGATCCAACGACACCCCCGTACTCAACGGCAACGAGGTGCGCATCTTCACCGACTTCACCCCCATGTTCCAAAGCATGCTCGACGACATTGCGCGCGCCAAAAGTTTCGTGCACATACAGTTCTACATCGTGGAGGACGACGAGGTGGGACGGCAGTTGAGCAGCCTGCTCATTCGCAAAGCCCAAGAAGGTGTCGACGTGCGCCTGATGTTCGACAGTTGGGGAAACCTTTTCGTCAAAGGGGACTACTACAACCACATGCGCCGTGGTGGAGTGAAAGTGCAATCGTTTCAGAAGTTTATACCCTCTATGTTCACGCGCGACGTGAACTGCCGCACTCACCGCAAAATCGTGGTCATCGACGGCATCACGGGCTACACCGGCGGCATGAACATCGCCCGTCGCTATCGCGACGGCATCAACCATGGCGTTTGGCGCGACACGCACATACGCCTCCACGGCCCCGCCGTGGCGCAACTCGAACTCTCCATCCTTGCCGACTGGCGCTTCTGCACCAAGGAACTCCTCGACGAACCCCGCTTCTTCCCCACCCCTGCAGCGCAAACGCAGGAAAGCCAAGGCTCGCTAGTGCAGATTGTCACCTCCAGCCCCATGGACGAATGGAACACCGTCATGCAGGGCATGGTGCAGGCCATAGCCCAAAGCCGCCGCTACCTCTACCTGCAGACGCCCTATTTCATCCCCTCGCCGCCCATCCTCATGGGACTCCGCAACGCCGCCCTGGCAGGCGTCGACGTGCGCCTGATGCTCCCCGCCAAGGCCGACCGGGGAGCCATAACGCTCTATGCTTCAAAATCCTACTTCCGCGACCTCATGCCGGCAGGCGTCAAAATCTATCTCTACAACAAAGGCTACCTCCACGCCAAAACCATGGTATGCGACGACGACTTTGTCACCATCGGCTCCACCAACATCGACCCCCGGAGCCTGGAACAGAACTTCGAAGTCAACGCCTTCATCTACGACCACGACGTTGCCGTACACCAGCGCGACATCTTCCTCGACGACATGCAATTCTGCACACTCGTAGTCTCCGAGGAATGGCAGCAGCGCAAAAAAACGGAGAAATTCCTCGAATCCTCCGCCCGCATCCTCACACCCATCCTGTAACTATTACTTCACACTCTTGACTGTCAGGAACTTAAACACTATTTTTTTCACACTAAAACACAGAGAAACAGCCGATTATAGCGTTTTGGTGGCGATAACCGGCTGGTTGTGCGATTCGGTGTTGGATGGAGGCAGGTGTAAAGAAATGGTCACACTCCAACGTTAGTCCAACCAAAGGAAGAAACCGAATTTGACGGGATAGAGTTCCTCTGCCGAGGAACGGAATGCGCTCATGGTAGGCACTTGTATGTAGAGGCCGAAGTTCTCATAGCCGAGCATGGCGCGGAGGTCGAGGCGGTAGGGGTTGAGGTGATGGTTGATGCTCTGGTCGCGCTCGGTGCGGTGTTCGAGGTCGGTGTCGTAAACGCGTCGCAGGCCCGTGTGGCTGCCTCCCCAGTGGATGCCCGGCAGGGCGGAGAGCGAGAGGCTCCAGTCGTGCCAGAGGTCGATGCGGAGCGTCAGCGGCACGACGACATAGCGTGTGTTGAGCCACGAAGAGCAAGCAGCGTCGCCGCTGTCGGACAAGGCGTTGGGCGAAGCATCGGTGTTGAGGTACACCTCGTGGGCGTTGAACTTGTATTTGTCCCACTCCAGGCCGAGGCCGACATAGAGGCCAAGGTGGCGGGTGCCGACGAGGGGGTAGTCCACCGAAAGGTGGATGTGGTTGAAACTGGTGCGGATGGAGGCGTCGCCGTCGACACCCCCGAAGCCGTTGAACGGCGTGGTGCCCCAGTTGTGGAAGCCCCAGGTGAAGTTGAGGGCCACGTCGCGACGGTTCCAGAAGGAGCGCGTCTGAGCGGACTGTCTCTCAGCCTCGTAGGCAGAACCCTCGCCCCAGACGGCCGGCTCGTGGTTCCCGACGCTGTCGTCATCGCAATGGTTCAGCTTGACAATGCAGTTGTCGCAAGGGCGTCCCTTCTCCATGCGGGTCGTCACGCCGGGTTCGTAGCGGAGTTGGAGACAGTCGACGGAGATGTGTGCATAGCCATCGGGGAGCACCTCGTAGTTCTGATAGATCATGCGGACGTCGGAGTGGATTTGCGAATAGCCCTCAGCCTGCAGCGAGAGGTCGACGGCCCAGACCGAATCGGTGAGTGCGCCGGTGAAAAAAGCGCGGGCATTGTTTTGGGTATGGACGGTGAGTTGCCGGCGTTTGCCGAAGCTGCCGTTGAAGGTGAGGGTGGAATAGTTCTTGGCCACGAAACGGACGGAACGCCCCGCAGGGAGGAGCAGGGCAACCTCCTTGACACCGGAGTGGATGGTCAGGCGTTCCTGCTTGACGGTGGCCACCTGCGACTGGGTGGCGGTCTGAAGCTCCATCTCGCCGTCGGTGGGCAGGACGGTGAGACTTGCATATCCCGTGAGGCATATCTCCTCCACCTGGCTGGGAACAGGCTGGGAGTAGGTCGGCTGGGCCGTGACAGACGGCATCCGGAACCCGAAGGCTGAAAACAGTGCGATTGCTATTATCTTTTTCATAAGGCTTTTGTTTTTACAGAATGATACCGAATTTGACAGGGAACAGCTCGTCGCAGCTGGACTTGAAGGCCGACAGCATCGAGGCCTGGAAGAAAACGCCCACGGAACGATACTGCACCATGATGCGCGCGTCGAGTTTGTAGGGGTTGATGTAGGGGTTGACGGAGAAGTCCTTGATGTTGGTCTCGTCGTCGCCGCTGCTGATGTCGCGACGCAGGCCGGTGTGGCTACCGCTCCAGTGCAGGCCGGGGATGGCGGCGAGGCCTATTTTCCAGTGGCTGCCGAGAGCGATGCGCACCTCGACGGGCAGGATGATGTAGCGCGTCAGCAGGCGGCTCTCGCTGTTGGCCTCGGTGCCGTTGTAGAGGTGGTAGGGTTCGGCGGTGAGGTCGAAATGGATGTCGCCTCGGTGGAACTTGTATTTGTCCCACTCCATGCCCAGGCCGGCATAGAGAGCCACACGGCGCGAATGCAGCACGGGATAGTTGAATGTCAGCAAGATATGATTGAATGAGGTACGCACGGCGGCATCGCCGTCGGTGCCTGCCAGGCCGTTGAACCGGTCGCTGCCCCAGTTGTGGAATCCCCATGCGAAGTCGATGCCGGAACTCCAGTTGTGACTCTTGCCCCTGCGCTTCCTGATGGTGCGGACAAGGTCGGACAGCCCCTCGGAATCGAGGTCCATGAGCTTGTCGACAAGCTCGACATTCTCGTCGCCGCTCCAGAATGCCTCCATCTCCTCGCTGCCGGGTGTCTCGCCGTGGCCGGGTTCGAGCCTGTGGGCGACAGTGATGGTAGCATATTGTGTGTTGTCGAATCTACCATTGCCCCTGGGTTCAAAAAGGAAGACCTTCAGAAGCGAAAAGTCCTCGACCTTTACGTCGTAGGTATTCACCTGCAGGAGGCTGTGGGCGTTGATGTGCGCCGCGTCCTCCAGGGCCACCATCAGGTTCTCGGCAAAGAGGGTGTCGGCGTTGCCCATGAGGGTGATGGTAGCCACATCGTCGCCCGCCAGCTCAAGGGTGCCGGGGAAGCGGAAGGACCCCAGGAGGGTCACCTCGCTGTTGCCAGTGGCGGCGATGCGGGTCACCGCGTTGGGGTCGAGGTGGAGGCGCACGGTGCGGCTGTTCTCGGAAAAGGTCATCTCGCTGCCTCTCACGCGGATTCCGCCACCGCTGCTCATCTCGCCGCCCTCGTAGCCGCAGACGGTGTCGGGTACGATGTGCGCCGTGCAGTTGTCGAAAACCAGGGTGCGAACGGCCTTGGGCAACGGAATCAGGTGTTCCTGCGCCGTCGCCGTGGCGCACAACAGCAGGGCTGTTGCAAAAAGAATTGTTGTCTTTTTCATATCCAGGGTTGTTTTTTTGATTGAGAAAACAAAATATTTAATTAATTATTAACAACTTGTGTCATCTACGTCTGTTTCTTCGGTCGGAAAGCCGCTCGCGCAGGGGGGCGACCACCGAATGTTCGAGCTGACCGTTGTCCGTCATCGAGCGCATCGCCAACGCACCAAGTTTGGAGGATGCCAGTTCTTCGCGGAGCACGGTTTTGGTGACCAGAAGCAGGTCGCCCCAGTCGGCAGAATTGTCGATGGCGATGAGGTTGGAGGTGTAGCGTGTTGCATCGGCATACGTGGACTCCTCCTCGACGGAAATCAACGTGCCGACGGGGATGGCCTCCCGCTGCTCCGGCACCTCCTCCCCTGCCGGATGGTCTTCGGCAAAGAATATGTCCGGGGTGGACTGAATAGTTTCAACAGGATTGACAGAGACGGTAGACTCGGCAGGCCTGATAGACTTTACAGGTTTGATTGACTGAATAGTTTCGACAGGTATGACAGGAACAGTCTCCATCTCGTCCATCCTCTCTATCCCGAGGTCCTTTGCCAGCAGGGGTGCATCGGAGGGCGCCATGCTACCCATGCGCAGGGCTGGCAACATGAGAGCCGCCACCACGGCGGCAGCGGCACTCCACCGCGCCACCATGGGCCACAGGGGACGCACCGCCGGAGGCGCAGACTGTTCCGTGTGCGGCGGCAACGTTGCAACAAACCCAACGCTCTCGTTCCTCTCCAGCCGGGGCGCCGAGGCGTAGAGCGCCAGCTCCTCGGCGGCCTCGGGGTGCCCCGCCAGCCAGGCCTCCACCATCTCGCGCTCCCTTTCGGAGAGTTCGCCCTCGGCATACCTCAGCAGCCAAAGCTCATAGTTGTCATCCATAATCCCATCCATAATTTTCAAATTTCAAATTTCAATTTCCATAACCCATCGCCGTCAGCCGTTTCCGCATCGCCACACGGGCGCGGAAGAGATAGACCTGCACCTGGTTCTCGTTGAGGGCGAGGGTCTCCCCTATCTCGGCGTAGCTGTAGCCCTCCACGTCGCGCAACTGGAGGATGGCCCGTTGTGCCGTCGGCAGTGCCTGCAGGCTCTGTTCTATGGCCTCGCGGAGGTCGAAACGCTCGTCGGGACGTTGGTGGTCTGCAGCGATGGCACGAAGGCCCTCTTCGTGGTCGCGTTCCACTCGGCGGTGGCGCAGCGTGTGCATCAGGGCGCGGTAGGCGGCACTGATCAGATAGCCCTTGCCTTTGTCGGCACTCACCCCCTCGCGACGGTTCCAGAGCGAGGCCAGGGCCTCCTGCACTGCATCCTCGCAGTCGGCGCGGCTTCCGCCGCAGCGCACCGCGAAGCGCATCGCATCGTCGGCCCACAGGCCCACACCGTCGTTATATTCCTTGTCTGTCAAGTGGTCTCTTTGTCCGTTTTCATCTAATAGTTCCCCCAGGGGGACAAACCTTACAACCAAAACGCAGAAAAAAAGAAAAAATTTTGCGGCCTGATGGACAAGTGGCAGGCTGTTTACAGGAGCAATCCGAACAAGTGGACAAACGGCTGAACGGCGTACCTCCGGCGTACCATCTCCTACCGTGGTCGGTGTTGGTAGGTAGATGGTACGGTGTTGATACGGTGTTGGTAGGGAGTTGATACTGGGAATCAGCGTGTTATATGTTCATTTTTCATTCAATCGCCTGACAACGTGGTGGATATGACGAAAAAACAGCACGTAAGTGACTGATTTCCAATTTTGGCTCCGGGGGCTCTCGGCGCGGGGAAAAAGGGGTATGGACGGGTGTTTCGCGATGCGTTTCTGCCCCTCCGGGATGCCTAAAAAAGAAACTTTAACATGTACCGCCACCACATTGCAATCGACACCCAGCAGTTCTCCGCAAGAAAAAAATCGACTCCGGGAAGACCCGTCGAATGCACCACCAAGAAGATGCTTATAACTAAAGGCAAAGATGCTACGGTCGCGGCAAAGTTCGTCGTACAGAGGCTGCGCCCATTTGAACGCAATGTCCTCACCATCAAGACAGCCTACCGTGTCCTGCGACCTTATGGAGCGAACGTGACTGGGTTTGCCGACCACAAATACATCGCACGAATGCTGCACACCATAGTCTACTTCACGCACCCCTGCTCCTCTTTGGAGAATTCCTCATCGAAAAGTCCAACAAACCCACACGACAGTACATACCTAAATATACTGATTTCCAACTATCTAAAACGACTACATACTGCATATACAGACCGAACTCGACAAATGCTCATAAAAAATTCGAACTTTTACACCCCCAAATAAAAATTCTTCTTATCTTTGCATCGCAGTGTTGCACTGCGTAGTTAAATCTATTTTTTGTTTAATAGTAAATAAAGTTATTCCTATGAAGAAAAAAAGACATTTAGACACAGGAGGACGATATGATGATTATACGTTTTCTCCTTATGTTGCAGGAATTGGTGTTCCCGTGTATCTTCCAAGTAAAGGCAATCATTCTTGGTCTACCTATACTACAAAAGATGGTACGAAGGTGTATCCTGTAAACAATGCGGGATTACCTTATGCAAATCTCAATGAAGTAAACATTACAGCAGATAAACCTGGTTGGCAACAAGGCCTTACTGAATATGATTGGGCTAGGGCCCGTCTGTATTATGGAAATCCCGATGGTACTGTGAATAGTCGAGGTATAATGTTTCTTAAAGACATTGCTCGTCATAGAAGAACCTGTCTATCTGATTTTATGAGAAATACTAATAGACAATCTGTTAATCATGAACGAAAATTTACTGTAAAGGACAATGATATTGAAGATAAAAGGACTCAAGTCATTAAAAGTTGGTCTAGTAAATTGCACGAACAGGAAAATGCCACAAACAAAGGACTTATAGTCACGCCGAGCAATGATTCTACTTGGTATCCTTATGCTTCTTATGAAGGTGGGGCAAAGACTGTCTATGATGGACTTAAGCTGAATAAAAATACAAAGGCCCTACGGATTATCGACGCGCAAGGCTATTTAACCAACAATCAAGCAAAGGAACTGAAAAGAGAGGCTATGTTAGCACATTATAACAAAGCAAAAATAATATTCGATAATGAAGTAGGTGCTGGTTCATGGGATGATTTAAGCGTGGATGAGCAAAGAGTGTTATCAGACTATAACTATACTGGATCTCTTCAACAATTTAAAAAACTGATGCACGCTGTAAAAAATAAAGATGGCAACACAATAATGAAAGAGTATAAACGTTACAGCAATGGAAAACCTTTAACAAAAAGAAATCATGAAACTGAAAAAGATTGGCAAAATATTATTGCTAAATATTAGTACAATTTTAATTGCTGCCTGTGGAGGAAACAAAAATTCCGAGTGTCCTCCGAGGACTCTTTATGGAGCTGATACTATTAGAGGTACTGTTATCACTGATGACGAGGGTCTGTTTGTGTATACGAAAAAGGTACTTGACAGTGCTTTTACCATGTATGTCTTCAACCTGGCGTTTGCTCTTGACAAATTAGGCAATTCTGTCCTTGAAGACAATAAGGAAGAGGCTCTTAAAAATGTTGCTGTAATCGATAGTTTATATGACGACATGGCAGAGACCGCAAATGCGATTCTGTTGATGTGGGCGTACAGACCGATTAGAGAAAGTACTGTCGGAGAGTATTTAGGCAGAGAGAATGGATGGCTGGATTGAAATTGGCACGACCGGAGAGAAGATGGAATGAGATGATATAAAAAAAGCGGCAGTGCCGCCGCTGCGCGGACTGCCGCAGAGGGGCAAGGCAGGATTCTTCAGAGTGTATCCCGCTTTATAGGTCTGATCACCATGGCGGGTACGCCGCCGACGATGGTGTTGGCAGGCACGTCTTTGGTCACTACGGAGCCGGCCGCCACGACAGCATTCTCTCCGACGGTCACACCGGCGAGGATGGTGACACCCGCTCCGAGCCAGGCGTTGCGTTTGACGACGATGGGCTTGGTGAGCAGCGAGTGGCGCGAAGCGGGGTCTTCGGGATGGTACTCCGTGGCCAGAACGCAGTGGGGGCCGATGAAGACGTCGTCCTCGATGGTGATGCCGCCGAGAGCCAGCAGAGTGCATCCGAAGTTCAGGAAGCAGTCTCGTCCCAATGCCACGCCGGGGCCGTAGTTGATGTTCAGCGGCGGGAAGACGCGCACAGTGTCGTCAACCGCCTTGCAGGTGATTTTCCGCAGGTACTCACGCACTTCGCTTTCGTCATGCCAGCCGGTGTTCATCTCGGCCACCAGGCGCCTTGTGCGGAGAGTCTCCTCGTAGACAGCCTCGCTGCCGACGTATTTGTTTTCTGTGTTTTCGTTCATAATCTAACAATAACGCTCCGCGCCGCAGGACAATCTGCGGTGCGGAGACAGTCGGCATAGGCTATTTGTTCATCAGGCGGCTTTCCGCCCAAGTGTACTGCGGGTAGGCCTTGAGGAGGTCGCCGGCAGCGCCGTCGACGCCAGTGCCGCCGCTGGTGGCGAAAATGCATAGCGTCTTGCCGCCGAGGTCGTGGGTCTCGATGAAGGTGTTGATGATGGTCGGTGCGGTGTACCACCAGATGGGGAAGCCGATCCAGACGGTGTCGTAGTCGGCGATGTTCTCACAGCGGCCTTTGACGGCGGGGCGCGAACTCTTGTCCGTCATCTCCAGTGAGGAGCGGCTCTGCTTATTGCGCCAGTTGAGGTCGGCGGCGGTGTAGGACTGTGCGGGAACGATCTCGTAGAGGTCGGCTCCCACTTCTTTGGCCAACCGTTCGGCGGCCGCTTTGGTGTTTCCGGTGGCCGAGAAGTAGGCCACAAGGGTCTTGTTCATGTTGTCTCCTTTCTGTTGATTGTTGTCTTTGTTGTTCTGTGCGCAGGCTGTCAGACTGAACATCAGCGTACAGGCACAGAGGATTGATGCGAGGTGTTTCATGGTGTTGATTATTTAAGGTTTTCGCAGAAAAATCGGGACAACCTGTCCCAAGGAATGCAGTCTCCTTCGCCACCGTCATAGAGGTCGCAATGCGAGGCGGCGGGGATGATGAGCAATTCCTTGTTTTCGGGTACAGGATTGGGCTTCCCCACGAAGTTGTAGCCCTCTGCCCTACCCTCCACCATGTAGCGATAGGCGGCTTCGCCAAAGTAGCGGCTGTGGGCTTCGGCACCGTGCATCACAAGGACAGCCGTGCGAATCTCGTTGATGTAGTGGAGGAAGCGGGCATTGGCATAGGCCTGTGTGCCGATGGTGCGCCAGCCGTCGTTGCTGTTGCCGCTGCGGGCGTGGTAGCCGCGCGGGGTTTTGTAGTAGGCATGGTAGTCCTTGACAAACTGCGGAGCCTCGTCGGGCACGGGGTCGATGACGCCTCCACCCATGGCCATCGGGTCGGCCAGGCGCTGGCCCGCCAGGGCTGCGCGCGCGGCATGGCGGTCGGCCTCGTTGTCGTTGGCGTCGTAGTAGCCGTTGCCGCCGATGCGCGTCATGTCGTACATCGTGCTGGCCACCGTGGCCTTGATGCGCGGGTCGGCAGCGGCGGCGTTGAGGGCGATGCCGCCCCAGCCGCAGATGCCTATGATGCCGATGCGGCCGGGATCCACATTGTCCAGCCGTGAGAGGTAGTCGACGGCGGCCATGAAGTCCTCCGTGTTGATGTCGGGCGAAGCCGTGCGGCGGGGTTCACCGCTGCTCTCGCCGGTGAACGAGGGGTCGAAGGCCAGGGCCACAAATCCGCGTTCGGCCATCCGCATGGCGTAGAGGCCGCTGCTCTGCTCCTTGACGGCCCCGAAAGGGCCGCTCACGGCGATGGCTGCCATTTTCCCTTCGGACTCTTTCGGCGTGTAGAGGTCGGCCGCCAGCGTGAGGCCGTACTGTGTGGTGAAGGTCACCTTGCGGTGGTCCACCTTCTCGCTGAGCGGGAACACCTTGTCCCACTCCTGTGTGAGTGTCAGTTGCTGTTTCATATTGTAGTCGTTTTTGTTGTCGCTTTTGCAGGCAGTCGTCATTCCGAGGGCGCACACCATCGCACCGATTAAAAACACCTTCTTCATCGTCGCCATGTGTATTTATTGTTTGTAACCATTATGTTGTTTCGTTTCTGCAGAACCCGAAACCGATGCCGACAGGGTTCTTCTTGTTCTACATCGTACGTTTGTTTTGCTCTGCAAAGATACGATTTTTTTCTCACCCGACAAAATTGTTTTTCATTTTCCAGAATGTTAAGGATGGCGGAGGCCTCTCGACATGGTGAGGCGGGCTGTGGTCAGCAAGAGGGTGATGCCGGGCAGAGAGCCACGTGTGAATTGACTGGGAACGAGGTTTGCACCACGGCTGCCGTGGCAGCAGACAGTGCCTGTACCGAGAGGGGAAAAGACAAGGCAGGCTCACCGAAAGAGGCAGCCCGCCTTGCCCGCCGGCATGCCGGCCTGAAAGAGTCCTGACAATGCCAGCAATATGAGGTCTATTTGCAAATCGCCTTTATTAAAGATGTTTCGGTGCCGACAAGGCACATGACAGGTGTATCGACCTCAATGTGGCCAGTGTCGTCGCGGTAGGCTTGAAGCAGCGCTATCGAACCATCTCGACTGCGAAGTATTCGCAACGCGCAGTTCGAACTGACGGTGGAGCGAAGAGCGCCAAGAGCATTCTTGTCGCAGTTTGACAGTGCCGCAACCGCTTTCGCGTAGTCTTCTGTACCGAGGTAGACCTTCTTTTCCACCATCCGGCTTCCCGTCGGAACGTAGTAGTTGTGTTGCATAGCACCGCTCAAATTGATAGCCAAGAGAAGAAGTCCCACGGCAATGCCGCCTATGCCTACTGCAAGCAACAAGGCCTGCAGGCTGTCATGACCGTGCACATGGGTCAGCCACACCATCGACAATACTCCGATTGCCATGATAATCAATCCCGCAAAAGGGAAATCTCTTTTACTTTTGATTTTGCCAACCATATTGCCGGCAATGTACTGTTCTATAGTCTGTATGTTTTCCATTTTTATGCTTTTTTTATGATAATCTCCGTTAAAGGAATGTATTTTTTCCCTTCCACCCGAGTAAGTTGCGAGTAGAAAATGCGTTCGCTTCTGTCGCTGTAGCGCACCAGAGCCAGGTCGGGCGTAACCTGTCGCTTGATGGCTTCCAAAGAGGCCTCATCGTGTGCCTCAAGAGCTGCGACGACCACATCTTTTTGTTCCGACGCATAGTAGGTGTATGTGGGTTCCAACAGGGCGTGCAGTTCACGGCTGTATGGTCGGCGGGAGTCGCCAAACAAATAGTAGCACAGCACCAATACGAGGCTGCAAGCGCCCACGATAACTCCACCGAGCAAGGCGGAAGTCACTCCCGCCCCATTTTCTGGAAACAGGAAAAAACACACGCCACACGCGGCTCCCATGGCCGCCAAGACCCATGCAGACCAGAGAGGAACAAGTGAATGGCGTATCTCCGGCAGGGTATAGATAGACTTTCTGATATATTCCATAATATTGATATTCAATAAAAACATTACCTCATGGCAGCGTACCAAAGCACGTCACCATTTGCGTTGTTGCACAACAACCCATCAGCCACTGCAATATATACTTAAGCGGTGGCTAAACGAAGAAAGACGCTCGTGGAATTATCAGAGCCTGAGACAGCACAGCATATACAAGTGGCCTCTGTGCCGACAGGAATGTATGCTACATGTCCCGAACCGTGCATCTGCAAATTGCGAGCGCTGCGCTAAAACGAGCGAGTGACAGGCTGTCGATGTGCTGTGCGTGTGACGCAGCGAGGAATGCGGAACTACAGATGCCCCACTGCCAACGGTCAGCACATCGTACAACCCGATGTCCGTCCAGTGTGGCATGGAAGAGCCATCATCCATTGTCAGCTCGTCGCAATGACGTGTCGAATCCGCAGCCCTCGTCTCGGGCGCAAAGCCCATGACGACGAGCAGTAGCAGTATGAGCCTTACGTATTTCATACAGTATACCCGGAGAAAACCTCCGCCGAACTGTTCGTGTGCGTAGGCCTATGACTAATTGCTACAGTATATGACACTTCGGCTTCCATAGTATGCCTTTTTTTCGATTTGCAAAGATACGAAAAACATTGGGAATAGCAAAAACAATTTTGTCCTTCGCAATGTTTTATTCACACGCAGCACTATCTCCGATGAAAAAAAATTTTACTTATTTGAAAAAAAACAGTAACTTTGCATGAATACAGAACAACGACTGAAAATCCAACGCAAATAATTGGTTAGCAACATTATCCACGAAATACATCCACATAATACAAAGGCCAGAAAACATACAGAAGACTGCAATAACAAACCACAAAAAAAGATGAAAAAGACAGAAAAATCCACTCCCAAAAACAAGCAGGCACAAAAGCAGAACCGCCTGCAACACATTGTGTATGCACTTATCACGGTGGTTATCACCGTACACGCATTTGTGCTTTACAGCCTCTATTTCGTCGAGGGCGAAAGTCTGATGCAGGCCACAGGCACCGCGTCGTTCGCACAGGCCATCCGCAGCCAGGGTGGTGTGTACATGTTTGCCAGCCACCTGCCCGTGTGGGCAGTGATACTTGTCGAGACAGTCTGCGCCTTTGTGCTGGCGGTGGCCGTAGGCAGTCCGCTGGCATTCTGGCTGGCCAGCCGCAAGTTCGACCCGCGTCGCAACCACCCGATGATATTCGAGTCGGCCATCATCACCGCCACTGTCTGCATCATGTGTCCATCGATGAGCCTGTTGGCCGACTTCTTCTACTATCCCTACTACAACGGCTTCTCCTTCACCGACTTCCTGCTCCGTTGGTTCCGCCTGGTGTGCTATAACCTACCGTTCGCCTACTTCTCGCAAATGTTTTTCGTGCAACCGTTTGTGCGCTTCGTTATCCGCAAGATTTTTGCCAGCAAGATAGAACAACGCAACGAGCAGAACACCGACAAGACCGTCAAACCTCACGACGAGACGGAGGCCATCGCCGACATCATCATCCGCGAGAACGAAATCGCCGTAGGCAAATGAAACAGAACGAATACAATCAACCTAAAAAAAACAACATTATGTCAGTAACCAACCTAAACGAAATCGACAAGGCCGACGTGCTCGTGGCAGGCCTTCGCAAACACAGCAAAGAGGTTTCCGCCCTCGGCATCAGTGCCGACGCAGTGAACCGGCTGGACGAATTGTCGAAGACACTGCGGCTGAAGGACGCCGAGGTTGACGAACTGCGCCGCCAGGCCACACTCAAGGCCCACGAAAACCTGGAGATGATTGCCGACCTGAAGGCACAGATGCTAACCCTGCGCAAAGCCATCAAGGCGCGCTATCCGCAACATGAGTGGCTCAACTACGGTGTGCAGGACAAGCGGTAGCTCATCCCGCCATTGCCAACAGAAGAGGCGAACCCTGCGGCTCGCCTCTTCTGTTGGCTTATATGGTCTGCAATCAGGAAACATGCAGACCGACATTTTCTCTTACTCAGCAGCAGCCTCTTCGCCGTCGCCGGCAGTGGCGCTGGCACGGGTGCTGAGGACGTTAACCACCTCGCTGCTCTTCGGATTGAGGATGCAGTAGTTCTCGGTCGCAATGTCCTGCACGCGGATGCGCTGGTTGACATCAAGGTTGGTGATGTCGAGGAGCACCTCGCTGGGCATGTCGGCGGGCAGAGCCTTCACATTGAGGCGTTTCTGCTTGTAGGCCAGTTTGCCGCCCTTCATAACACCCTTGCTGGTGCCGGTGGTGTGCACGGGAATGGACATCACGATGGGTTTGTCGTCGGTCAGCTCGTAGAAATCGGCGTGATAGACAATCTCCGTCACGGGGTGGAAGTCGATGTCCTTCAGCATGGCCATATGGTCGGTGCCGTTGATGCTGATTTTCACATAGCAGGGCTCGGGGTTGAACAGAATGCGCTGGAAGGCAGTCTGGTCGACACTGAAGAGATACTGCTCGCCTTTGCCGTACATGACGCAAGGAACCTTGGCGTCACGACGCAGAGCCTTAGCATCCTTTTTCCCTACGTTCTCGCGGAGAGAACCGCTCATTGATACTACTCTCATTGTTGTTTGTTTTTTTTGTTTTGTTAATAATTTATTTATTTTTTCGTGCGGAAGGGCCTTCAGGTCATGCACGTTTTTTTTATTCGTTCATGCGGTGTATGACCCCCTTGCGGTGCAGCGTGGTCTCGTAGAGGTTGTCCAGGCTCTCGTAGTTCACCACGCGGCGGATGGCCTCGGCCAGCAGCCAGTCGCAGCTCAGCACACGTATCTTGCCGCTCTCGCGCTTCAGCGGGATGGTGTCGGTTACCACAAGCTCCTCAAGTTCGGAAGCCTCTACCTTCTCGATGGCCTGGCCGCTGAGCACCGGGTGCGTGATCATGGCACGGACGCTCTTGGCCCCGCTGGCCTTGATGATGCCGGCAGCCTTGCAGATGGTGCTGCCCGTGTCGATGATGTCGTCCAGAAGGATGACATGCTTGCCCTCCACGTCGCCGATGAGACGCATCTCTCCAATCTCGTTGGGCTTGTTGCGATGCTTGTAGCAGATGACAAAGCTGTTGTTCAACGTCTTGGCATAAGTGCCGGCGCGCTTGCTGCCCCCCATGTCGGGACTGGCGAACATCACATCCTCAATGTCGAACTTCTCGCGAATGTAAGGCATGAAGAGACTGGAACCATAGAGATGGTCCACCGGGATGTTGAAGAAACCCTGAATCTGGTCGGCATGCAGGTCCATGGTGATGACACGATCCACGCCAGCAGTCATCAGCATGTCGGCAATGAGTTTCGACGCGATGGGCACATGGGGCTTGTCCTTGCGATCCTGACGCGCAAAACCATAATAGGGAATCACGGCCACGATTTTCTGTGCCGAGGCCCGCTTGGCGGCGTCAATCATCATCAGCAGCTCGAAGAGGTTGTCCGTCGGCGGAGTTGTGCTCTGGATGATGAACACAATCCCCCCGCGAATCGTCTCCTCATAGGAAGGCTGAAATTCGCCGTCGGCATACTGAAAAACCGTCGAATTGCCCAGCGGAATGCCATAAATTTCCGCCACACGGCGTGCCAGGTTTTCCGTGGCGCGCCCGGCAAAAATAAAGACCTTGTCAGAACGCATATCGCTCATTACTTTGTTGATTTTGGGTGTCTTATATTGTTATTGTTAGCTTTTTAGACCTTCGTAAACAAGTGCAAAGATACGCATTTTCCACCGACTGACAAAAAAAAGTTTTGCCATGTCGAAAAAAGTGCGTACCTTTGCACCCGAATTTGAAAGAGCCGGAAACGGGAATAGACATTCAAACTCAAAGAGATGATGCCCTGGTGGTGGAATGGTAGACACGGTAGACTCAAAATCTGCTGCCGGCAACGGCGTGAGGGTTCAAGTCCCTCCCGGGGTACAAAAAAAGAACAGGTAATCAAAACCGATCGCCTCAATCGGCCAAAGAGTTGGCAGGTTGAGGCGATTGGGTTGTGTGGCGTGTCCGGGTTTGGTTGCGCCCAAACGCCGGTTGTTAATTGTGGACGACCTTTCAGCCAGAAATCCTGTCGCCGCAAAAGTCCTTGCGCTTGCATTTGGCGCAGTGCAACCCCTGCCATACGCTGTCGAGATGGTCGGCGGCGGCATCCACCAGCGACGGCTCGTCGGTGAGCATTCCCGCCTCGAAATTCCTGTTGCCCTCCCCTTTCATGCCGATGCCGGCACCCGTGAGATTGGCGGAGCCGATATAAGCCACCGAACAGTCGAAGACCATGATTTTGAAGTGTACCCGCGGGCAGAGCCTTCGCTCCAGCTTCGTCCAGAGGCCGGGATAGCGGTCGAAGTCGGCACGGAAGTTCTCGCCGGGTTCCTTGGCGTGGAGAAGGCGAACCTCGACACCCCGCCGCAGCAACCCGTCGAGGACGGCAAGGAACGGCACCACCTTGGTCCCGCTGCCCACATAGAGATCCTTGAGGTCTGCCGTCCCAATCCAAAGGTCGTGCTTCACCCTCCCGCAGCGGGCAAGAACCTCGCTGTAGTGGTCCCTGTCGGCGATATACTTAATCATACGGATGCTGTTTGAACTGTTCGGCGACCACATCGTACAATATAGCGTCCAACGCCTCCGCAGGTGCCTGTATCATCTCCGGCCTGAATGTCCCGACGCGCCCGTTGTAGTGTTCCGCCCAACGTTGGACATAGTCTATCAAGGCACTGTCCACCATGTGCATATCGCATTCCTTGCCCGATTTCTTCATCTGGATGAGTTTGTCAATCTTGTCCCGCAGACCCGCATCTTCCACCGTCGCCTCCACCAGTTCCCTGAACGCCACCGGCGGCAGCGTACCATTCCGGTCTATCCACATGCATCCGAGAACCCCTCGGAGATAGTAGAAAAACACCTTCATCTTGCACTTGTCGCGCTGCAGGTAGCGCCCCTCGTGCGTGAGATAGATGTGATTGTAGTGGTACATCATCCTCACAGGGTTGAAATAGCCGGCCTCCACCTCGCGGATACGCCGCACAAAGCCGTCGTCGGCGAGATAGACAATCGGCGAGTGGATCCACTCGAGGAACGACGGGTTGCTCTGCCGGAACAATGACAACGCCTTCTTCAGGTCCCAGCCCGACAGGTCGACGCCGTCGTCATACATCTTCTCGATGACATCGCGCCTCCGCTCCACGCTGAGGTACCACTCCGGCCGGTGGACATAGACGATGCGGACGTCCCAGTCGCTGTTTTCCGACTCGAAACCCCATGCCCGGCTGCCGCTCTCCACGGCCAGCAGCACCCGCACCCGATGCTCTCGCTCCACCTCTTTCAGATGTCCCAATACGGCTTCCCTTTTATCCATTTTTGCCTGCCTGCTTTGTTTATGTCCTGATGAAGAAACGAGGAAAAACGTTTTTTATTGTCCCTCCGGAGCCATTCACCAAACACTGTTCACACCAGCTCGTCCCAGAAATCCTCCGGCAGCCAGATATTCTCCACGTCCACGGCCTTGACAAACAGCGGGGCCACCTGGCGCGGCGTGAAACCTGCCACGCCGCAGCCTATGCGGGTGACGAGGAAGGTCTTTTCCGGATGCCCAGCGGCATAGAGGATGAACCGCTCGGCCTGCTGCGCAAGGATGCTGATGCCGTCCATCGAATCGATGGCGTAGCTCTGTCCCTGCATGCCCTCGGCCTGCCCCACGACGGCATGGAACCTCTCCACGGCCAGCCGTGCCGCTCCGCCGCTGTGGCTTCCCATGCCGTCGCTTCCGAAGACGAACACCTGGCCAGCCCTGAGGCTGTCGATGCGGAAAGGTGTCACACGGTGTGAGAATTCGCCCTTCTCCAGATATTTTCGTTTTCTACTCAGTATGTTGCGAATCATCGAAGTGCGACTCCCAGCGGTAGGACACATGTTGTGGGCCACGTCTATGTCGGCATACATGCGTTGGACGGCTTTGCGCTCGCGTTCCCATGCTTCTGTCATTCCCTCGGCAGTGTCCTCGAAGAACATGGTGTCGCGGATGGAAAGCGAGCTGGCCACGGCCTCCACGTCCTGATTGGTGCCGATGTAGGAAAAACTCCATCCGTACTCGTCGCGCATCTTGTCGACAAGCGCCTTGATAGCCTTGCCACTGTATTCCCGCGAGGCGTTCTCCATGCCGTCGGTGATGATGGTGACCGTCACCATGGCATCGTCTTCATCCTTGGTTCTCTTCAGCATATCGTTGATTCCTTTGCCCATGGCATCATAGAGCGGAGTTGAGCAGCAAGGGCGATACTGGCGGCTGCTGAGTTCCGCCACATTGTCCACCGGCACACAGTTGTAGATGTATTCCATCTCACATTGGCAAAAGGGCAGCAGACTGACGAAGTGTGCCTGCGTCTGGGCAAACTGGCTCTGCGCGGAGCGGATTCCTCCCACGGTCTCGTTGAAACCGGCGATGGCGGCTTTGGCGATGCTGGACATCGAACCGCTCTTGTCGAGGATGATAAGATTGTAGACCTTGGTCTTGTTGTCGTTTTTTTCCATTTTTTTTGCTGTTGTTTGGGTTATTCCTTACAATGTCGGCACGGGTGGCCGCACCGGTTTGGGCTGATTGGTTTGTATTTATGGTTTATATATGGCTGCACCTCCGTGTAGCCTGTTGTTGTTTTTTTAGAACTCCAGGCGGAAATTCCCGTCCTCCTTCATCCTGTTGTACCTCTCCTCGTTGAAACGGAACAGCTTGCCCTTGCGACCCACCGCATGGCCACGCTCCGGCCCGGCCGGCTCGCCGCGCATCCCGACGGCCGCCATGTCGCTGTTGCCATCCTGGGCAGGGGGCATCGCCCCCGACTCCGCAGGGCCGCCAAAAAGATTGTCTATCGCCATCCTCTTCATCTCCTTCCGCCTGCCATAGTAGGTCGGCGCCCCTGCCTCCTCCACCTCCTGCAGCACCCCTGTCTGCAGCATCTTGCGGTAGAAGTTGCGCCGGTCGAACTGCACACCGAGGATGCTCTCGTAGAGGCGCTGCAGCTCCGCGATGGTGAACTGCTCGTCCAACAGGTCGAAGCCCACAGGCTCGAAATGGATGTCGCGCCGTATGCGCTCCATAGCCTTGCGAAGGATATAGTCGTGGTCGAAAGCCAACTGGGGGATGTCGTCGACAGCCCACCATCTGGCCTTTGCCACATCGTCGCCGCCCCTCACGGCGGAGTGACGGGCAAGGGAATAGAAAGCGATGGTGATGACACGCTCGCGGGGGTCGCGGTTCACGCCGGAGAAAGAGCCAAGCTCACGCACTTTGGCCAGGGCCAGCCCCGTCTCCTCCTCCAACTCGCGTCTGGCACACTCCTCAGCAGTCTCGTCCATGCGGAGGAAACCGCCCGGAAAAGCCCACATGCCCTTGTAAGGGTCCACACCGCGCTCCACAAGCAGCACCTTCAGTTCCCTGCCGTCGAAGCCGAAAACCACACAGTCCGTGGCTACGGCAGGATGCGGATATTCGTATTCAAACTTTGCCATAATCATCAAGTTTTCTTTGTGTCAATCTGACGCAAAAATACAAAGAAAAAACAATACCGCAAAACAAAATGTGTGTTTTTAACACAAATAAATCACAACACACTGAATACAAGCACAAAAAAAACACAATTTTTTTTCCACCCGTCATCAAATCAACGTATATTTTGCGTCAAAAAAACACAAAACACATCAATTTTCAACCCTCTCATTCGACACATCGGAAAAACAACGAACCCAAAATTGGAAATCAATGAGTTACGGCCTGTTTTTCACGCATAACACCCATTCAATGAGCGCACTAAGCAAAAAATGAACATATAACCAACTGATTGTCAGCACAAAATCCCTATCAACACCGTACCAACACCGTACCATCTCCCTACCAAGTCCTACCATGGTAGGAGTTGGGTAGGAGTTGGGTAGGAGTTGATAAGGAGATGGTATTGATTACGTGGATTTTATGAATCGGAAAAAAACA
>JAFVAM010000008.1 GCA_017480525.1 Bacteroidales bacterium
GATGTTGACGATGATGTCGAAGTTGTCCTCCGAGCCAAAGCGCTTGGCCAGGGCCGTGCGGAACACCTCCTCCCGGATGCGCATCAGTGTCTCTCGGTCGATGTTCTTAAATTCCTAGAATTCCTGAAAGGAACCACTCAAGTCTAAGGTCTTCATTTTTGTTATAGTGTTATTACTTCTTTTTTCGTTTTTTGATGTCAGTGTTTTGGACGCGCCTCTGCTGCTGTTGAAGGGGGTAGGGTGGGGGGTGGGCTAAAAACTGTTTGCCACGCGGGCGCACTTAATGTCGCGGTAGGCGTAGCGTAGCGTCTCCGGAGCCTGCTTTTTGCTCCCTTGGGTGCGGATTACGATGCCCTCGTCCGAGGCGTCTTCCAGCGTTCCTTCGGCATGCTCGCCGTCCATCGTCGTCACCTCCAGTTCACGTCCCACGTTTTTCTTGTACTGCCGCGTGAGTTTCAGCGGCTGGTCGGCCCCGGCCGACGACACGTTGAGTTCGAAGTCTTCCTCCTCGCGGTCCAGATTTCCCTCCACGGCGCGACTCAGCTCTATGCAGTCGTCAATCGTCACCCCGTTGTCGCCGTCGATGTCGATGAAAATGCGGTTGTCGGGCGTAATCTTTAAATTCACAAGGAACTTTTCACTCCCCTCCAAAGCATTGTTTACCAGTTCTAATATCTTAATTTTCTCTATCATAACTAACAAAAAGAGAGGTTCTCGACCTCTCTCATTCCGCTGCAAAGATACGAACATTTTTTGAACTGGCAAAATTATTTTCTATTTTTGATTGAAATTTTTGTTTGTTTTTTTTAGATTGTTTGCGATTTAAAATAATTTTGTATATTTGTATCAATATCATGGTTTTGTGTATTGTTGCAAGTGTTTGGCGTTCAGTGTTGTGTGGCTGTGGCTATGGTTTAAAAGAAACAGAAAAAGATTGTCGAGATGTCCTTTCGCAAGAAGATTTCATACGTGCTTTTCCCACTGACGATGTGGTATGCCGTCGGTGTGCGCTTTCGCAATGTGCTCTATGCTTTGGGTATCAGGAAGCAGACGGCACCTCATGTGACCACCATCGGCGTGGGCAACCTCTCCACGGGCGGCAGTGGCAAGACGCCGCATGTGGAATACCTGCTTCGGCTGCTTTCAGAGCGCTACGCCACTGCCATGCTTAGCCGTGGCTACCGCCGAAGGAGCAAGGGCTTCCAACTCGACGACGGCAGCCACGATACTGCCCTTTTGGGCGACGAGGCCGCCATGGTGGCGCGTAAGTTTCCGCAGGTGCAGGTGGCGGTGTGTGAGAAGCGCGTTGAGGGGGTGAGACGGCTCATGGAACTTGCCGACCTCTCCGCGCCTGACGACGACCCCTCTGCAGTAGGTGCGGGCAAGCAGGGTCCCACGTTGCCGCCACAACTCATCATCCTCGACGATGTCTTCCAACACCGTGCTATCAAACCCAGCATCAACATCCTTCTTACGGAGTTCCGCCATCCCTTCTACAATGATCACATCCTGCCTTACGGCGACCTGAGGGAGTTCAAGAGTGCACGTTTCCGCGCCGGCATCGTCATTGTCACCAAGTGTCCGCCAGTGCTCAACCCCGTGGACCGCCACAACATTGTGCAGGATCTCGGCCTGCAGAACTACCAGAAAGTCTTTTTTTCCTACCTCACCTATGGTGCCTTGCGCCGTCTTGACGGCAGTGAGGCATCCATCGACCTGCGGCGTGTGGACAGTGTGCTGGTCGTCACGGGCATAGCGCACCCCGAACCCATGGTTGCGGAACTTAAGCGGCAGACACGTGTGCAGCACCTTGCCTTCGCCGACCACCACGAGTTCTCGAATTCCGACCTGGTACGTATCAAGAGTGTCTACGAGGCCCTGCCAGGCAATAGCAAACTAATCGTCACCACAGAGAAGGACGCGCAGCGCCTGCGCGGCAAGGATGAAGGGCTGCCACTTTTCGTGCTGCCCGTCGAGGTGGCCTTCCACAAGCAGAACGACCAGGACTTCGATGCCCTCATCGAGTCCTCCGTCCGCGAGAATATCTCCTTCCTCTCCAAGCTCAGTATCTGGAGTTGACGCGGTTTGCTCTGGATTCTACAGGCCAAAGTCGGCTTTCAGTCGTAGGGAGAATTGTTCCGCTCCGATGTGGTTGAGATGCGACTCGTCGGAGTACAGTGAATCGTTTCGGAATGATTCGTCGTTTATATAGTTGTGGTACTCAATGGGGTAGAGACGTCGGATGGAGTCGGCGACGCCCTGCAGGGTCTCCATCCCTTCTGGCCTCGTCTGGGCAACATAGTCGTTGGCACAGGGGGTGGACACAACGATGAGGCGTACTCCATACGAGTGGCAGAGCCGGGCCACTTCGCACAAGAGGGTTCGGAACTCGTCCTTTCTGGATTGCCGTTGTGTCTTGTCTGTCGAGGTTCCCCGCTTTGTATAGACACGGGTGATTTTCTTGAACCCCTTTTCGTCTTCTACACAGGGTTCATTTGATTTCAGAAAGCGATAGGAAAAATAGGATTTTCTGTAGAATCCATTGTAGTCGGGGTGGCGTATGTGCATATCCTTGAAATAGTGGAAGCAACAGGTGTTGAAAGAGGCTTTGAATTCGTAGAAGTCGTTGAAGCCGGAAAATGTGTAGTGCATGGGCAGCACGACGGACTGGAGGTTGTGCATCTTGGGCAGGAAATGTCGTAGCAGTTCCATGTCAAAGTAGATGACCCTGCCGCTGATGGCCATGTTGAAGACGCTGTCGCCAATCAGCGATGGGTTGACGCCATAGGCTATTTGTGAGTGTCCCATCAAGAGTGTTTTGACGGCGTCGGGGTGCTTCTCCAGATAGTTGTATTTGAATGTGTAGACATCGTTGTCGGGTATCAGTCTGACCGCCATCTCGCCACCCATGATTAGGACGAGCGCGAGGAGGACCACTACGGCTGTGGGTTTGACAAATTGTTTCATCAGAATTGGAAATATATGAATGTGGCGTAGTCTCCGCGGAAGAAAAAGATAAGCACGATACTGATGATGTATAGGCCGCAGCGCAGGTTTTTGCTGCGGATGTGGTTGTCGATGTCCTGCAAGCCGTGTTCCTTGTCGCGCTGGATCCATTCCACGATAATCATGATAATGATGCCTGCGCGGGCCACGGGGAAGTCGGGAACTACGAAGAATTTCCATGTTGCCGCTAACGCGTTGGGGGAGAATATGTCGGTGAGGAATGCCGTGGTGCTGGGGATGCCCGTGCATCGGAAGATAATCCAGCCGATGGTGACAAGGGCGAAGGTGAGCAGTATCTGTCCCGATTCCTTGAGGGAAGGAAGCCACCGCCCGAAGGCCACTACGTCGGTGTGCTTGCGGTTGTGGTTGAGCAGTATCAGAGGCAGGAAGAGGCATGCATGGTAGAACCCCCATGTAATGAATGTCCAGTTGGCACCGTGCCACAGGCCGCTGATGAGGAAGATGACGAACGTGTTGCGCGCCACCTTCCACTTTGCCACACGGCTGCCGCCAAGCGGGATGTAGACATAGTCGCGGAACCATGTGGTCAGTGAGATGTGCCAGCGGCGCCAGAACTCGGCTATGTCGCGGCTGAAATAGGGCGTACGGAAATTTTGCATCAGGCGTATGCCGAAGAGTTTGGCGGTGCCGATGGCAATGTCGCTGTAGCCGGCGAAGTCGCCGTAAATCTGGAATGAGAAGAGTACCGCCGCCAGCAAGTGGGTACTGGGGCCGCCACCGTATGAGAAGACTTCGTCGACATATACTGCGCAGTTGTCGGCCACCACCATCTTCTTGAAAAGTCCCCAGAGTATCTGACGTGCGCCGTCGACGGCTTGGGCGTGGTTGAAGTGGCGGTGGTGTAGGAACTGGGGGAGGAGATTAGTGGCTCGTTCGATAGGTCCGGCCACGAGTTGGGGGAAGAAGGCTATGTAGGCGAAGAAGGCTACGACATCGCGTGTGGGTTCGAGTTTGCCTTTGTAGATGTCGATGGAGTAGGAGAGTGCCTGAAAGGTGTAGAAGGAAATGCCTACTGGGAGAACGAGATGAAGGAGCAGGGGGTCGGATTGTAGGTGAAGGAGTTGTGCGAGTTCGGAGGCGAAAAAGTCGTAGTATTTGAAGAGGGCGAGAATGGCAAGGTTGACGACGATGTTGCCCCATAGGGCGAACTTGTTGATATACGCTTGTCCTAAATTACCCCCCCCATTGGTGGGCTTTATCAGCAGGCCGCTCAGGTAGGAGCAGCCGCTGGTGAAAGCGATGAGCAGCAGAAAGCGCCAGTCCCACCAGCCGTAAAAGACATAGCTTGCCGCCAGCACCAGCATGTTCTGCCACAGCAGCCTTCGGCGCAGCAGCCAGTACAAGGCGAAGACTATCGGCAGGAATATCGCAAACTGGACGGAGTTGAATATCATTTCTTGATGTAGCTAAGGAAGTCGAGGTCGATGCTGAGGCTGACGAAAGGTTTGACGAGCCAGGCGCGGGCGGTGATGTCGTCGATGCTCTGGCCAGCCAGAAGCACCTCGCCGGCATCATAGCCGGATGACAGCACCTGATATTCGGCTATGTTCATGCCCATGGTGAAATAGAAGAAGTCGACGAAGCGGAAACTGGCACCGACATAGAAGTTCTTGAAGAGGTTGCTCCCACCGAATCCCACGTAGACGCCGAGGTCGTAGGCGAAGTCCTGGTCGAAGCGACGTAGTTGGCGGCTCACGCTGTCGCTGCCGAGGGAGTGGCTGTGGTTGAAGTATTTTGTCAGATCCCACAGCATTACCGATGCTCCGGTGACGTAGTCGAACTCTATGTCACCGGCGTTGCGGTTGGCTATGTATCGCTCGCTGTTGGCGTTGAGGCGTATCTCCCATTGCGGTGTGCGGTAGAATCGCATGGCCACGCCCTGAATGGGACGCACCTTCTTCTTGCGGTTGGTGGCCTCGGCTACACGGGCCTCGGCCACGCGGGTGCGTTCAGCGAGGTATTTGTTGGCCTCCTCTTTGCGCACCTGCTCGATTTCGGCAATGCGTACGATGGCGCGGAGGGAGTCCACCAGGTGGATGTAGTAGTTGCGCTCGGCTTCGAGTTTCTCTTTGTCGACGCCGTTGGCGGAGAGTATCTCGCGGTAGAAGACCTCCTTCTCCTGAAGGGCTTTGAGGGCCGCAGTGTCGGCTTCGCGGCGGACAACGGTGTCGGTACGCAGAATGTACACCGAATCGGTGCGGTAGACGGTCAGTGTGTCTGTCTTGATGAGGTAGACGGTGTCGGTGCGGATGTTCCACGAGTCGTTTCCGTTTGCGGCTATGGTGTCGGCAAGGCGTACGGACAGGGTGTCCTGTGCATGCAGGAAGCCCATGCCGCAGACGGCAAGCAGGACTATGGCCAGCAGGCGCTTCATTGCAAGGTGGCTATCAGTTGGTCTATGGAGAGGGTCTGCTGAGTGCCGTCGGCCATGTTCTTGAGGGTCACGGTGCCGTCGCGCATTTCACTCTCTCCGACGAAGGCCACAAACGGCACGGCCTTGCGGTTGGCGAAGTCCATCTGCTTCTTCATCTTGACGCTGTCGGGATATATGAGTGTCGATATGCCCGCAGAACGCAGGCGTGCAGCTATGCTGATGCAGGCGGCCTGCTCGGTGGGGCCGAAGTTGATGAACATCACGCGGGCGGCCTGTTCCAGCCCTTCGGGAAATGCATTCAGTTCGGTGAGTACGTCGTAGATGCGGTCGGCACCGAAGGAGATGCCCACGCCGCTGACGCCCGGCATTCCGAAGATGCCGGTGAGGTTGTCGTAGCGTCCGCCGCCGCAGATGGAACCCATCTGCACGTCTTTGGCTTTGACTTCAAAGATGGCGCCGGTGTAGTAGTTGAGTCCGCGGGCGAGGGTTAGGTCGAGTTCCACCTCGCAGCCCATGTTGTGCAGGCCGATGAGGTCGAAGAGTGCCTCGGTTTCCTCCACTCCCCTCATACCCACCTCGACGGTGCTGAAAAACGCTCGCAACTGTGCCAGTTTCTGTCGGGCGTCGCCCTGGAGGTCGAATACTGGGTTGAGGGCTTCGAGCTGTCCTTCGTTGAGGCCGCGCTCGCGCAACTCGGCGCGGACGTTGTCGAGGCCAATCTTGTCGAGTTTGTCGATGGCCACGGTGATGTCCACCAGCTTGTCCGGCGCCCCGATAAGCTCGGCGATGCCTGCCAGTATCTTGCGGTTGTTGATTTTCACCACCACGTTGATGTGCAGACGGTGGAAGACTTCATCGATCATCTGGACGAGTTCCAGTTCGTTGAGCATGGAGTCGGATCCTACCATGTCGGCGTCGCACTGGTAGAATTCGCGGTAGCGTCCCTTCTGCGGGCGGTCGGCGCGCCAGACGGGTTGCAGCTGGTAGCGTCGGAATGGCAGGGCGAGTTGGTCGCGGTGCTGGACGATGAAGCGTGCGAAAGGCACTGTGAGGTCGTAGCGCAGGCCGCGCTCGCAAATCTGCGGTGCCACGTGGTGGTAGTCCTGCGAGAAGTCGACATCCTTCATGAAGTCGCCGCTGTTGAGAATCTTGAAGAGGAGTTTGTCTCCTTCCTCGCCGTATTTGCCCATGAGGGTGGAGAGGTTCTCCAGCGAAGGGGTCTCGATGGGCTCGAAGGCATAGGCGCGAAAAACCTCGCGGATGGTGTCGAAAATATGGTTGCGGCGCGCCATCTCGACGGGCAGGAAGTCGCGCGTTCCCTTGGGAATAGAGCATTTCACTGTGGCCATAGCTATACAATTTGAATTTGCAAAGATACGAAAAAAAAGTGTTACATAAGGAAATTTATTTTCCCCGGTCTCTGTCTGCATACTGTGCGGCGAGGGCGAGACATAGGATGGTGAGAAAAAAATGGAAAGGAAGAATGAGGGTAGAAATATGGGATTTTTTTCGTATTTTTGCAGTCGCAATAATATAGGATAGATGTGACGAAAAAGATATATATCATATTGCTGTTGTGTCTATTGTGTTCATCGCGAGGCTTCGGGAACGCGGCGGGGGGAGTGTCGGTGAATGTGTGTGGCGAGGGCGACAGCCTGATGCGGGTGACGTTTGTCATGCCTCCGCTGACGTTTCGGACGGACGGCGGCTTCCTAATCTTCGACGGTGGCGAGGGGATGAACCTCCAAGGAGGCTTGCCTGGTTGGCCTGCCTTGCCGACGGCGAGCACTGTGGTGCGACTGCCGAAGGGCAGCACACTGGGTGTGGCCGAGGCGCGGTGGAGCGCAGAAGAGGAGTTGTCGCTCCCTCGACACGGATTCCCGCTGGCACCCGTTACACGGGCGTGGGCCAAAGATAGTCTGCGGCCTCCCTACGAACCCGACGGGAAGGTGTATGGCGACGACCGTTTCTTCCGTGGTGGTGATGCGATAGAGGTGGAGAACCTCGGCGCGTTGGGACGTTGGCAGTTGTTCCGGCTGACGGTGAGACCCGTGGCCTACAACGCGGTGCGCCACAGCCTCAGGAAGTGTGATACCCTTCATGCCGTGCTTACGGCACATGCCGCTACAGCGATGCCGCCGGTCGATGACAGAACGGGGCTGCTCGTGGTGTCGAGGCCGGAATTCCGCGACGGCCTTCAGCCTTTTGTGCGATGGAAGCGGCAGGAGGGCTATGCCGTAGACGAACTCTATGTGTCGACCCACAAGCGCGACACTGTCAAGGAAGCCATGCGGCGGTGGTTCGACGGCAGCGACGCCCTGCGGTCGGCACCGGAATATGTGCTGTTGGTGGGCGATGTGGCGCAACTGCAGGCTTTCCTTGGAGAGACATCGCTCGATGGGGTGTCGCACGTCACGGACCTGTACTACGGTGATTTCACGGGCGACTACCTTCCGGAGGCCATGGTGGGACGGTGGCCGGTAAACGACACCGCCGAACTGCGCAACGTGGTGGAGAAGACACTCCGCTATGAGCGTTTTGCAGGTTTGGACACCTTGCAGCTGAAGCGGCTGATGCTGGTGGCCGGCGACGAAGCCTCCAGTCCGGCACCGCTGACAACCAATGGACAGGTGAACTACCTGAAAAGGGAGGTGGCACTGGCGCATCCCGACGTGGACACGGTGTGCTACTACAACCCAGAGTCCGGCAATCGGATTGACGATGTGGTGGCCGACATAGGGCGGGGCATGAGCCTACTGAACTACACGGCACACTGCACCGTGGGCGGCTGGACGTCGCCTCCGATGAGCATAGGCAAGGTGGAGCAGGCCGAGGCCACTCAACCGTCGGTGTATGTGAACAACTGCTGCAAGAGCAACGCCTTTGACGGCACCGGCTTTGGCGAGCAGTTGCTTCGGCTGCCGGTGGGCGGTGCTGTGGGGGTGGTAGGTGCCACGAACTCCACGCTGTGGTATGAGGACTACTACTGGGCTGTGGGTCCCAAATGGCCGGTGGCAGCCGAGGCGGCTTTCGACAGCGCAGCCTGCGGCGCCTTCGATGGTCTTATGGGTAGAGGACAGAAAATCAGCACCCTCGGAGAACTGCTGACGGCAGGCAACATGGCTGTCATGTCCTTCGGCTCGGGATATACGAAATTCTATTGGGAAATATACTGTCTGTTGGGTGACCCCACGCTGCGCCCCTACATAGGGACGCAGCAGGCGGCGACGCTTGCCCTTGCCGATGCAGCGCACAACGGAGAAAGTTCCCTGGCTCTTGTCGGCACTCCGGGGGCTATGGCGACGGCCATGCAGGGCGACAGCCTGATAGGATGGTGCCGGATTGGCAGCGACGGACGAGGCACCATGACGCTGACCCGCACCCTCGACAGCCTGCCACTGATACTCACTGCCTCTGGAGCAGGACTGCGTCCGTGTACGGCGGCGATGCGGGTGGAGATGGACGTGCCTGACGGTGTGGCTTTGCGCGATGTTGTGGTGGATGAAAGCGCTGTGGTGTGCCGTGTGGAGAACATCGGACGGCAGACGACAGATAGCCTGCGCGTGGCACTCTTCCAGACGGCGGCGGACAGCGCTCTTGGCGCCTTGATAGCTGCGCAGGCAGTGGAGGTGGCTCCGCTGGCTGCTGGAGCCGACACGACCATACGCATGGAGCTGCGTTTGGAAAGGGTGGGGCAGAGGCCGTTGTGGCAGGCACACCTGTGCGTTTGGCGCGACAGTGTGGAGTGTCCGCTGACGCTGCGACATGGCCTTGGCACTGTCTACCCCACGGTGCAACTTCGTCTGGCAAATGGCGATGGCAGCCGGTTGCGGAC
>JAFVAM010000122.1 GCA_017480525.1 Bacteroidales bacterium
GGTTCTCGTTGTTCACACGGTAGACCAGCACAAAGTGTCGGAACTCGTCCTCCGGCACATTCTTGCCCCACGGCATCTCCTTGCGCGCCTTGAAAGCGGTGCGCACCTGGTCGAGGAAGAAGAGCGGCTCATAGTCAGCCAAGTCGGAGAGCGGCATGTAGGCATAGAGGAACTCCATGGCCTCACGCTCGGCGACGGAGAGCGTGTCGAGACGGAGGCCGATCATCGGGAACTGCGCCATGCGCACCTCAAAATCGGCATGCACCTCGTTGCGGTAGGCCTTGTCGGTGAGGAAATGCGCCTCGCGCTGGCACGCAGCCAGCGTCATTGCCACCGCCATTATCAAAGCAAACTTTTTCATCGTGGAAAACTAAAAAATCAGAAACTGGAACCCAAATACAGTGTCCTGTCAATCATCTGTCTCACCGTGGCGGCATCGGTGACGAAGGAGCCGTCGTCGAGTCGCTTTTTGCAGCTGCCGTGCACCTCGCGCACTCCGCTGGCCTCCACCAGTCGGTACACGTTCTGTGGCGTCACACCGCTGCCGGCCATAATCTTCACCCCCGTGACGCCCACCAGCGAGCGTATCACCCCGACCCCCTCGAGGGCGCTGTAGCGCTGGCCGGAGGTCAGCAGGCGGTCGCAGCGCGCCGAAGCCACGGCCCAAAGAGCCTCCTCGGGGTCCTGCTGCGCCTCGTCGAAGGCACGGTGGAAAGTCACCTCCATGGGTGCTGCCAGCTGCACCATGCGCCGCGTCACCTCCACGTCCACCTTCCCATCCTCGGTCAGCAAGCCCAGCACCACGGCGGCGGCACCCAGCTCCTTGCAACGCTTGATGGAGGCTATCATCTCCATCTGCTCGTACTCGCTGTAGCAGAAGTTGCCTGCGCGGGGGCGGACGAGCACGTGGGTGCGCAAGCCGAGACGGCGTGTGCAGTAGGCGATGGCCTCGTCGGTGGGGGTGAGTCCGCCACACTCCAGGTCGCGGCACAGTTCAATGCGGTCGGCGCAGCCGTCCTTGGCAGCCACAGCCGACGCTATCGAATTGCAGCAAATTTCAACGTCAATCATGCTGCAAAAGTACAACTTTTTTCCCGATTGGCGAAAAATTAGTATAAACACAACACCTACAATATATTATGCCCATACCAACACCCTGCCAACTCCTACCCAACTCCTACCATGGTAGGACTTGATAGGGTGTTGATACAGGGTTGGCAGGGAGTTGGTGGCTGGCGGGCAGCCACTTTGGGGGAAGGGAAATGGGGCCGCAACATTTTTTTATTTGGAAAATATGAGTAAAATGTTTATCTTTGTTGTTTCAAAAAGCATCGAGAAAAACACGAAAAGACTAACCATCAAAAAGTTAGAGAAATGAAATACAAAAGAATATTGCTGAAACTGAGCGGCGAGTCGCTTATGGGAAGCCAGAGTTACGGCATCAGTCCCGAGATGCTGACCCAATATGCCACCGACATCAAACAGGTGGTGGAGCGCGGATGCGAGGTGGCCATCGTCATTGGCGGCGGCAACATCTTCCGCGGCCTGAGCGGGGCTGCCAAAGGCATGGACCGTGTGCAGGGCGACTACATGGGGATGATGGCCACGCTCATCAACAGCATGGCCCTTCAGGCAGAACTGGAGCGCCAAGGCATGAAGACCGAGTTGCTCAGTGGCCTGGCCATAGAACCCATCTGCAAGGAGATGAGCCGCCGGCGCGCCCAAGAGGCCATGGCCGAGGGCCGCGTAGTCGTCATAAGCGGCGGCACAGGCAACCCCTATTTCACAACCGACACCGCATCGACGCTACGCGCCATCGAGGTGCAGGCCGATGTCATCCTGAAGGGTACTCGTGTGGACGGTGTCTACACCGCCGACCCCGAGAAGGACCCCACAGCCACCAAATACCAGCGCCTGAGCTACGGCGAAGCCCTCGAAAAGAAGCTCAAAATCATGGACCTCACCGCTTTCGCCCTGGCCGAGGACAACCACCTGCCCATCTATGTCTTCGACATGAACCGCGAGGGCAACCTGCTCCGCGTGGTGGAGGGCGAGGAAATCGGTACCCTCATCGATGCGTAAGCAACCAACCAAGCACTCAAACAATCAAGCAACAATATCATGAACGATTTATCGAAAGCCTGCCTCGACGAGGCGAAGAAAGACATGCAGAGTTCCATCGCATTTCTGGAGAAGGAACTGGCCAAAATCCGTGCCGGCAAAGCCAACCCCGGTATGCTCGACGGCGTGAAGGTGGACTACTACGGCACCCTGACGGAGATCAGCCAGGTGGCCAACATCAACACCCCCGACGCCCGCAGCATCGTCATCCAGCCATGGGAGAAGACCATCGTGGGGGCCATCAACAAGGCCATCCTCGACGCCAACCTGGGCTTCACGCCGCGCCACGAAGGCGACATCCTCCGCATCGTCGTTCCCCCGCTGACCGAGGAACGCCGCAAAGAACTGTGCAAAGCCGCCAAGACCGAGATTGAGAACGCCAAGGTCAACGTGCGCAATGTGCGCCGCAACGTGATGGACAAGGTCAAGAAGCTCAAGGACAAATCTGTACCTGAGGACGAGGTGAAGCAGGTGGAGAAAGAGATTCAGGACATCACCGACAAGAACATCGCCGAGTGCGACAAAATCTATGCCGCCAAGGAGAAAGAGATTATGTCCATCTGAACTGAGGATTGAACATTGAACATCGAAAATCCGGAATTCAAAATCCACCGGTTAGACTCTGTCGAGTCCACCAACAAACATTGTGAAGCCCTCGACCTCGCGCAGGTGGAGGACTTCACTTGCTATTGGGCTTTGGAGCAGACCGCCGGCATCGGCCAGCGCGGCAATCACTGGCACTCCTCTCCTGGGAAGAACCTCACCTTCAGCCTGGTGCTGCATCCCACATTCCTGCCCGCTGCACGACAGTTCCTGCTGACACAAGCACTGTCGCTGGGGGTGGTGGATATGATAGAGGGGATAGACCGAAGAGACGGGACAGAGAGGGTGGGGAAATCAGCCGCTGCCAAGCCAACCCCATCTATCCACTCCTGCCTATTCATCAAGTGGCCCAATGACATTTATCTTGCCGGGGGGAAAGTGTGCGGGACGCTGGTGAGTACCCGGCTGCAGGGCGACTGCATCGCCTCGGCTGTCTGCGGCATCGGTCTCAATATCAACGAGCGGGAGTTTCCCGAATGGGTACCCCACCCCACCTCGCTGAGTTTGACGACTGGCAAAGAATATGACCTCGAGTTCCTGCTGCATCGGCTGCTGGGATGCTTGCACCAGCGATACCTCCTCCTGAAATCGGGTCACGAGCCGCAGGAAGAATACCTCTCCCGACTGATGAACCTCGGCGTCGAAGCGCGATACCTCTATCACAACGAGGAAATCCGCGCCACCATCACCGGCGTAGACCCCTTCGGCCACCTTCTCCTCACCGCTGCCGACGGCAGACACCTGCGCTGCGCAATGAAAGAAATTGTGTTCCTATCGTGAACCGTGCATGATTTTCTTTATCAGCAACGACACCACAGCGTCGTATTGCTCCTCGCTGTCGGCACAGAAGATATAGACAGCCTGGTTGAGGTATGAGATGCCGATGTAGCAGCTTCCAGCCACATCGACATGCTCGTCGACCACCGGTGGGTTGTTGCGGGGATTGCTGCGGCTGCGACGGGCAAAAAGCACCGCATCGTAGCCTTCTCCGAGGCCCTGCTGCTGCTCCGGCGAGAGTTCGCCGATGAAAAATTCGCTTTTCATCCAAGCCCAGCCGTCGTCGTCTTCGGCCTCGATGACGGTAACGTCGACGCGCGAGGCACTGTCGATGGCAAAGCCACTCACCGACGCCACCTTGACACCCGGCTGCGAGGCATAGCGGCGGTAGAGGTCGGTCTGCGCCGACAGGGCGAACGGCACAGTCAGCATCAGCAGCAAGAGGAAGCGCTTCATACAGAGAGGAATTTGCGGATGTCGCTGATGACCGAATCGGCATCGCACTGGCTGTTACATACCACCACGGGTTCATCGGCCGGGCTTTGCTTCTTGACGGAAGGGCGGCTGACGGAAGGACGCATGGCAACGGCCTCCGCAGGATGCGGAGCTTTGGCAACGGCGGGAAGTATGGCCTCTTCCACCAAGGGAGACTCCTCCTGCACAGCCGCGGGCAATTCCTGCACTTCGGCCACGAGGGGCTGCTGCGCCACATCGTGCGGCAACACCGCCACGACCCCTGCCCCGACGACCATCGCCGCAGCAAAGGCCACCGAGACACGCCGACGGACGACAGCCTTCGCGCGGCGGCGGGCCACGGCGGTCACCTCGTCCTTGTGGGCCAGGCTCTCAAGTTCCGCCCGCTCCTCGTCGCAGAGGGTTCCTTCGCGATATTTCGCGAGCAGATGTTCCAATGAGTTCTGTTTCATATTTCTTTTTCCAGTTTTTTTCTCAATTCACAACGGGCGCCAGCCAGAAGGCGTTTCACCGACGACACGCTTATCCTCATCATCCCCGCCACATCGTGCAGCGTGTAGCCGTCTTCATCGTGCAGCTCTACGACAGCACGTGCCAAGTCGGACAGCTCTGCCTTCTTCTCCGCCAGGATTTTCTTCAGGCGTTCTTCTTCCACATCCGTCACCAGCAACACATCCTCGAAGCTGACCAACCGCTGGCGTCTCTTCAGCAGGTCGAGGCTCTCGTTCCTCACGGCTCGAAGGCAGTAGTTAAACGGTTGTTTCACAAGAGGCTTCGACATTGTCTGGATCAGAGCCTCCTGGACAGCATCGCGGGCATCGCTTTCGTCGCGCAAGATACCCATAGCCACACTGAACAAGTCCAAATAGTGGTCCGTCAACAGCTGCCATTTTTCTGCCCGTTTCATGATTTATAGACTGCGAGGTAGCGTTTTTGGCTCACACTTTTAACATATTTTATGTTTTTTTAACAAATGGAGGCAACTCTTTCAGCTGTATCAGCCGCCCTACGGAGTAGTCAATCTCAATTATAACCTCCTGTCTTCCATTGGTCAGAAGCAAGTATGGCACCTGAAGGACGGTGTTGTAGCGGCAGGCTTGGTCGCAGACCTTCTGGGTGAGGGGGATTTCGTTTTTTTTGCACTCCACAATCATCCAGGGTCGGCCGTCGGAATGGACCACGATGTCGCATCGGCGAGACATGCCGTTGACCGCTATGGCAGCCTCCACCTGCATCACCTCCAAAGGATAGCCAGCGGCATGGAGGCGCAACAGGGTACACTGGCGCACCCACTCTTCAGGCGTCAGGGCTACCCAACGGCGTCGCGCGGGGTCGAACACCTCCTGCCGACCTTCGTGTGCGCGCGTTACAATATCAGTATATGGAACTTTCGTCACCACCTTCTTCCTCCATCTGCTGCGGGCGTTGGCGGAGGCCATTGTTGATTTTCCACGAGAAACCGACGGTGACCGTAGGTGAGAGGCGGTGGTTCTTCACCACGCGGTAGAGCTGTTCGTTGTCGGTCGTATGGCCCCAGCCACCTGTGCAGAAAACGTCGGAGACGCGCAGGTTGACAGTGCCGCGACGCTGCAGCACATCCTTCTTCACCGCGAGGTCTACCCAATAGTTGCCCTCCATCTCGGTCTGCAAGTCGAGCCACGGCGCCCAGTACTGGCCACTGATCTGGATGGTCCAGTCCTTGGGCAGCGTCATGAACGATGTGAACTTGCCACTGGCCTGGAACGACTCCTTGTCCTTGTTGTCGAGCAGAGCGGTGCCTTCGATGCGGTTGTTGTAGAGATTGACGCTGACATTGACTTTCCACCACTGGAAGATCTGCCAGTCGACGATGAACTCCAGACCATAGTTGTAGCCACTGGCAAGGTTCTGCCAGGTCGAGGCCCAGTAGCCATCGTATTCGCTGCTATAGGGTTCCCACCAGGAATAGTGTGCCGCCGAGGCCGAATCCCACACATAGCCATAGCGCGTCATCATGTTGTTGGTCTGGCGGAAATAGGCCGAGGTGAAGATGTTCCACTTGCCGATGCCGAGATTATAGCTCAACTCGAATGCATTGGTATATTCAGGGTCGAGGTTGGGGTTGCCGAAGCTCAGCTGCTGGCCTTCGCGCACATCCATATAGGGGTTGAGGTCCCACATGTGGGGGCGTCGCACACGGCGGCTGTAGCTCAGCTGCAAGCCCTGGAGGTCGGTGATTTTATAGGACAGATGAACCGTGGGATAGAGCTGCCAATAGGTCTTGTCCACAGGGTCGGTCTGGGGATGGTTCTCGTCCTCGCCATAGGTGTAGGCATATTCGCCGCGGAGGCCTGCCTGCATGGAGAGGTTGTCCGTCAGCTTGCCTCCCAACGTGGCATAGACAGCGTGGACATGCTGGTTGTAGCGGAAGTGCGTCGACGAGAGGGAGTCGTAATAGCGCTGCAGACCGTAGGCGCCACCTGCGCCGGGGAAGTATTCGGTGCGGTAGTAGTCGGCCTGCTGGTCGGGCCAGTCCATACGTCCTTCATAGCCCGTTTCCAGACGCCATCCCCCCATGCCGAAGAAGGAATCGAGAGGCCGCAGCCAGTTCAACTTCAGGTTCACCGACTGGTGGCTGTTTTCAGTCTCGCTCTCGCGAAGGTAGTAGTTGGCCCACTGCGCACCGTTGTTGAAATAGGTCTGCTCCTGGGTACCCTCGCCACTGGTCTGCCGTGTACTGAAAGTGGCATCAAATGTCAGTTCCTCATCCTTCCGATTGAACTTTTTGGTGTAGAGTAGGTTGAACGAATGGTTGAGGTTATGGTTGTCGCTGCGGGTGGTCTGGTCGTAGCGCATGGAATCGGCGAAGAGCAGGTCGTGAGAGAAGATGTCGCTGTTGCGCTGGCGATTGCCACCACGGAGCTGATAGCTCAACAGAAGGCTGTTCTGGTCGTTGAAGATATATTCGCCACCAACCTTGATGCTGCCCATCATGCTGGGGTTGACCGAATACTCATTGATGGAATCGTGGCTCAAGGTGGCGCCGTTGCGGAGGCGCTCGATGTCGGTGATACCATAGTCGCCACGGGCGCGACGCCCCAAGTCGGCATTGATGAAGATGTTGTATTTCTCCGTGGTGTAGTTGAGGCTGACGTTGCCCATGGCAGTGGGGACAAGCTTGCCCCATGTACCCGGCATGCCGTCAATCTCGTCGGGGAGGCCGAAGGGCAGCGGGCTGCCCACATTGACATTCACCACGCCGTTAAGTCCCAAGGCCCCGGCGGTCTTGTCCTTGAGCTTGATATTGATGATGCCGCTCATGCCTTCGGGGTCGTATTTGGCCGAGGGATTGGTGATGACCTCCACATTTTCCACCGTAGATGCGGGAATCTGTTCCAGAAGCGATGCCAGGTCGCTGGACAGAAGCTCGCTGGGACGTCCGTTGACGAGCACTTTCACGTTGCTCGAACCTCGAAGTGTCACGTTGCCGTCGTTGTCCACGGCCACGCTCGGCACCTGCTCCAGCACATCGGTGGCGGTGCCGCCACTACTGACAATGTTCTTGTCCACATTGATGACGCGCTTGTCAAGCTGGTATTCCACCATCGAGCGTTCGGCACTGATTTCCACAGCCTCCATCATCGTTCCACTCATCTTGAGCTGCACCTTGCCGACGTTGACATCGCGTCGACGGTCGTTGAAAAGCACCGGCTCACCATGAAAGTATGGGTCGTAACCGATGAAAGTCACACGGAGAAGATAGTTCCCGTAGGGGGCTGTCAGAGAGAAAGCTCCAGATGCATCGCTCACAGTGCCATTGACCAGCGACGAGTCGCTGGCTCGCAGCAACGCCACGTTGGCATACTCGATATTTTCTCCCGTGCGGGCGTCGACAACCTTGCCCCGTACACCACCCTGCGCCTGTGCAACAACAGACATTCCAATGAAAATCAGTCCAATAATATATCTCATACCAATAAAAAATAAAGTGCAAATATACAAATTATTTTCTATATTCGCACAATAAAAATCATCCAGAGCACCAATCCGGCGCACCGGACGGAAAGCAGGCCAACAACGTCACTGCTGTGGTTTGGGTTGGCGCACGAAGTGGGGCATGTCGAAGGGGATTTCCAACGAGTACTCCACCAGGCCTCCGAAACTGCCGTCCTCCTTGTACCAAGGGGTCTGATAGATGAGCTTCTTCACCTTGCTGCCGTCGGTGTTGGTCTTCTCGATGCTGTAGATGTTCTGCTCCTGATGCGCCAGCAGGCCTTTGAGCTTGGTCTTGGCAGGTTCAGGGTGGCAATCCATGAGGTTGTTGCCGATAATCTTGTGGCCGTGGCTGTTCACATCGGCCGAACGCTGGTTCATGTCCAGCACATTGCCTTCGGCGTCGCACACCGTGATGGCAATGGTTTTCAGTCCTTCAAAATATTGATCCATGTCGGGGCTAATAGGTTAGGGGATAAAGTTTAAGGTTTAAAGTTTGGCGTGATTTGAACCAAGCCCTTTAAACTTTAAACCTTAAACTTCAAACACAAAAACATCGTTTTATTTGCACTGCAAGGCGGCCAGGGCGATGCTGTAGAGCTTGGTCTTGGCGGTGTCGCCACGGCTGGTGAGCACACAGGGGACACGGGCGCCCATGACCATGCAAGCGAGTTCGGCATGGGCAAACTTGGTGCAGGCCTTGTAGAAGATGTTGCCACTCTCGATGTTGGGGAAGAGGAGGCAGTCGGCGTCGCCGGCCACTTCGGAGGTGAGTTTCTTGGTCTGGGCGCTCTCCTTGTCAATGGCGCAGTCGAGGCTCAGAGGGCCGTCGACGATGGCACCGGGAATCTGGCCACGTTGGCTCATCATGCCGAGCCATGCACCTTCGGCGCAGGCGTTCATACCCACGGAGACCTGCTCTGTGGCAGCGAGGACAGCCACCTTGGGTTTGGGGTTCTCCAGGCTCTTGGCCACACTGATTTCTAAGTTCATGATGGCCTGCTTCTGCTTGAAGTCGGGAGCCGGAATGATGGCCATGTCGGAGCAGATGAGGAGTTTGTGGTAGGCGGGAACCTCCATGACGGCCATGTGGGTCAGCATGTCGTTCTTCTTGCCGGGCATAAGACCGGTCTCCTTGTTGAGGATGGCGCGCATGTATTTGTCGGTGGAGAGGAGGCCCTTCATGAGGAAATCGCCCTTGCCCTCGTTGATGAGTTTCACGGCCAAGGTGCCAGCCTTGTTGTCGTTGGACTCCTGGACCATCTCGAACTTGTTGGGGTCGATGCCTTCCTCGGCGCAGACTTTTTTCATAGTCTCGATATCGCCCACGAGGGTGGCCTCCACAATGCCGCGGTCGATGGCAGCGGAGACTGCTCCGATGGTGTGCGAGTCGTTAGCATAAGCGGCCACAAGGCGCTTTTTACCTTTCGATTTGACCAGTTCAAGCAGGTCGTCAAGTTTCGTAATCATAATATTATCAATTTTTTAATGTTAATATTTCAATCATTACAGGAATGCAAATATACACTTTTTCGATAAACTTGTCAAAAAAAATCGCACTCTTCGCCAACTCGCCGACGGGCTATTTTTTGCTCGCACAGAAGGTGCGCACGGCACAATAGCGGCAGGCGTCGTCGGACGGCGTGGCCACGAAGGGAATATCGGGGTTCATCAGTTCCTCCACCATATCGCGCAGCATCTCCTCGAAAAGGTCCATCTTCTCGTCCGTGACAGCGTGCGGGTCGTCGTCGGGAGAGAGCTTCCACGAGGCCAGACAGACGTCGGAGTTGAGGTTGCGCAAGGGATAGATGCCCGCCACAACGGAGCCTGCCGGGTGGGCATGCCGCCAATAGAGCAACGTGTACCACATGAGCTGCAGCCATTTGCCGTGGATGGTCTTGCCTTCGTATTTGATGTCGGATTTTACAAGGCTGCCTGTCTTGTAGTCCACAATGCGCAGACATCCGTTTTTCTCGTCGACACGGTCGATGGTACCTTTGATGTTCACCGAGGGTGTGATGGGATAGAGATCCATCTTCACCTCCACGCCCCTCATCACCAAGGAGTCCCCTTTCTCGATTTGCTCTTTCTCCTGCTTCAGTATGTGGCGCAGTTGCGACTCGGCGACAGAGAAGAGGAAACGGTTTCGCCCCTCGGTGTTGCGCCCGCCGGCGTAGAGTTTCTCGAAGGCCTCGTCCATGAGGGCGGGGAGATTTTGGAGCGCCTGTTCCAAAGCCGATGCCTGTAGCGGACGCCCTATATGGGCGCCATAAACTGTCTCCAACACAGCATGGATACAGCTTCCCAGCTGTGCCGCGTCGAGGCTTTCGTCGACATTCTCGTTCTCCTTGGTCTTCAGCACACGGGTATAGTAATACTTCAGTGGACATTCGACATAGTCGCTGAAGCTGGTGGGAGCCAGTCCGTCGGTGCCCATCTCTTCCAGACGCTGCATGACCGCGGGGGATTTCACGGCGCTGTCGCGCGGAGAGGCAGGGGCGAGGGCGGTGTCGACCTTGACGGTGAGGCGATGCATCTTGATGTTGAATCGCGGTGCCAACTCGCTCATCACCTGTCGCACAAAACGGCTGGGTTCTCCCTTGCCCATGGCCTCGCTCTCGGTGCAATAGACAAGGTAGACCTCGTTGGCGCGTTGGAGAAGACGATAGAAGTGGTAGGCGAAGACCTTGTCCTTTTCCACATAGGTGGGGAGGAGGAAACGTTTGTCGCGCTTGAGGACAAAGGGGATGGTGGAGTTGCCCGACCGACCGCCGGGAAGGATGCCCTCGTTGGTGGAGAGGAGGATGACGCGCTTGAAATCGAGATTTCGCGTCTCCAACATGCCGAGAATCTGCAACCCCGTCAGGGGGTCGCCAATGAGGGAGATGCTGTGGCGCACAGCGATGCGACTATAGACTTTCTCCAAGGTCTCGGTGCTGCCGACGGTGTCGGGGTAGGTGGAGAGGAGTTCGTCGAGGTTGTCGAGGATTTCGGCCAGGCTGCCCATGGCCTGTTTCTCCTTGTTGTCGTCTTCCATCTGTCCGCTTCCCACGATGGCTCTTGCCATCTGGCGTAAAAGGGCGACGCAACGTTCCGGCGAGGGTTTCTCATCGGGGAAAAGGAAAAGCACACTGTCGGGCCGAGCCACGCCAGCCTGCTGCAGCATCGCACCTATCTCATCGGCATTACACCGGATGCGGCTGTCCTTGCGCATCAGATATTCCAATGTGCGGCGTAGATTGTGTTTCCCGATGAGCCGACCGACAAAATGGTCGGCAAGCACCTCGACGACATTGCTATGATAGAAGCCGCGGGAAGCCTGCTGGCGATAGAGCGAGAAGAGTTTCATCGCCATGGCATGGACAAGGCTGTCGGCATAGGCATAGCCCATGGTCACGTTGACGTTGTATTTCTTGCCGATGTCGGGCAAGGCCCCGAGCATGGGGATGAGCAACTTCTCGTCGGCCAGCACCACAGCCGTGCGCTCGGCTTCCTCGGGGGCGAGCCATTCGGGGTGGTCGGCCAGAAGCTGTCCCGCGAACTTGCTTTGAAGGATGTTTTCCGGGCAGTCGACCACATAGATCTCCTTCTTGAAGGTCTCAAAGCACGAGGGCGGTGCGGGATTCAGTTCGGGGAAGTCCCCGGCATGGATGCCAAGGAAATAGCCGGCCTCTGACTTTTGCGCAGGCTCGGTGTAGTAGATGTCGCTGTCGGTCAGCAGATGCCCCTTGCCAGCACCGATGTAGGCCTTGATGAGCGTCTCCTCACAGCGCGACAGGGCGTTGAATCCGACAAAGTAGATGTCGCTATACGGGCAATCGCCCACCTTGACCTCAATCTCCTCCGCCGCAATGCGATAGGCCATGCCCCCATAGGATTTGCCCACGGCACGCAGACGGTCGTGCAGCATGGAATAGTACCTATAGAGCGAGCGATAAAACTCCAGATACTTCTTCTGGAAATCCGTCAGCTCCGCCCCGCTGATGTCCCACTGCCCGACACTCTGCAGCTTGTGGAGATTGTCGAAGAGGGCAGCCGCGTCGACACAATACTGGTCGATTTCGGAGAAGTCGTTCATCATCAACTCGCCAAAAGGGATAAAATCCTCGAAAGACTGGTATTTTCTGTCGTCTCCACCTATCTGTACATGGATGCGATACAACTCGAAGAGCAGAAACTCACCGGAGACAATCGTCAGTCCCGTGAGGTCGGAAATCAGTTCGTCGATGGTCTTCACCTGCGGCAGGAAAGCCGCCTGCCCCATGGAACTGAACTCCTTGTCGAAAAAACGTTTCGAACGGTTGTTGTTGAACACCACCAGCACCTGGTCGGTGTCCTGCGGGTGGTCGGCGACGATACGCCGCGCTATTTGTTTCAGGAAAGTATCCATTGCTTTGCTTTTTCAAGGGTTTCGGGTTTTCCGACGTCGAGCCAGCGGTCGGTGCTGTGTTCGTAGCAGCGGACGGGGTGGCTGGCCGCGAGGCGTATATATTCGTCGATGACAGGGTAAGGGCGTTCGCTTTCGGGCAACAGGGCGAAGAGTCCCGGACTCACCACGCTGATGCCGCTGAAGGCCATGGCGTGGGCCGACGGGGCGGCGTTCTCCCGGCGCCCCGTCAGGCGGAGGTCGTCGTCGAAGGCGAGCATGCGGCGCGTACTGCGGCGGCTGGTGCATAGTGTGACGAGGTTGCCTTGGGTACGGTGCCACTGCTCCACATCGAGAAGGTCTATGTCCGACAGGATGTCCACATTGTGCACCAGTACGTTTTCCCTGCCGGAGAAGAGCGGGGCGGCTTTCTTCAGTCCACCGCCGGTGTCCATCAGCAGGGCGCGCTCGTCGCTGATGTCTATCGCCGCTTGCCAATGCCGCTGACGAACAAAGTCAACCACCATGTCGGCAAAGTGGTGTACATTGATTACTATATGTTCCACCCCTGCGGCCTCGAGGCGTCGGATGGCAACCTCCAGAAGCGTCACTTTCTCCCCTCCCTGCCCCTCCTGTATCTCCACCAAAGCCTTAGGGCGCGTGTCCGTCAGAGGGCGCAGCCGCGTCCCCAGTCCCGCTGCAAGTATAAATCCTTCCATCATACATTCTATTTAGATTGCAAAACTACACAAAAAAAAACAAACATGCCCACCTGCCCGACAAAAATATCCGTAGCACACAAATATTCATCCACTTAGAACAGTCCACATCTGTCGGTATTTTTTTCTGTCCGAACAGGAATGGGGTCTGTTTTGTCGAAAGCCATGATTGGTTCATATTCAACGAGGGACATATAGTGGATGCCAGTTTTGTACCTCCGTACACTTTGCACACAATGACAAAATCTGGCGAAGCGGACAAACAAGGCTTTCAGTCCAAGCAGGATGACAAACAATCGATTTTCAGAGCCTACCTATATTATGCAGCGTTTATACAAGCTCGTCACCGTCAGCAGCAATGGCCGCCAGCATACAATAAAAATGGTTGTTGTACGTTAATCATATTGATATAAAATGGGAAATTATATCCAATACATCGTCATATCCCTGCTCGCCCTCTCGGCTTTGGCAGGATGCACCAGGCAGGCTCGCCAACTGGCCGACGTGCCATCGGCCCGGTTCGTCAGCCAACCTGTACCCGTTTCTTCTGCGGAAACAACTCCCGCCGATCCCCTCATGACCTCGGCATCCACACCCTCCTCTGCACTCTCAAACCATCCCGCAGTCACAGACGCCCACAATAATGCATTGAACCTCGTCGGCAGTAATCATGTCACCACTACAGCCTCCACTGTCGTCGTCGCCGACAATGTCTCCCTCTTCATCGACAGCGGTGCCGTCAGCCGCGACGTGGAGATTTTCATCCTCACCACCTCCGAGGAGCAGTCGGGCGACATACCCGACCACCTCGCCAACCTTACAGCAGATGGTGCCGTCTACCGTATGCTGCCCGACGGACAGCAGTTCGAAAAGGACATCACCATCGCCATGCGCTACGACATCACCGTGCTGCCATACGGCTACACTGCCGACGACATCTACACCTTCTTCTATAACGAAAAGGCCGGACTATGGCAGCAGGTCGAGCGCGACAGCGTCGACACGCAGAACCAGATAGTCTATTCTCGCACCAACCACTTCACCGACTATATCAACGGCGTACTCAAGGTGCCGGAGAGCAGCGACGCTATGGCCTACACACCCACCAGCATCAAGGACCTCAAGGCTGCCGACCCACTGGAAGGTATCACCCTCATAGCACCGCCCGAAGCCAACAATATGGGCACCGCCAACCTCTCCTATCCGCTCACTATCCCCGCTGGCCGCCGCGGCATGCAACCCCAGCTGGCAGTCAACCACAACAGTGCCGGCGGCAGCGGCATCCTCGGCCTCGGCTGGAACCTCCCTGTCAGTGAAATCTGCGTCGACACCCGCCGCGGTGTACCACTCTTCGATGCCACTCTGCAAACCGAGACCTACGCCCTTGACGGCGAGGTACTCGCCACCGCCTATACCGATAACAATGGCCTTTTGCATCTCAACAAACCCGCCTATGCTACGCCATGGCGACCGCGTGTCACCAGTGGCCAGCTTCAGTTCTATCCCCGCGTCGAAGGCGCATTCCGCCGCATCGTTCGCCACGGCACCTCCCCGGCCGACTATTACTGGGTCGTGACAGACAAGAACGGCACACAATATCTCTACGGAGACTCCGACGCTTCCCGTTTGAAGGATTCCCACGGCAATATCGCCCGCTGGTGTCTCTCCCGTGTCACCGACACCTACGGCAACGAGATGTACTACACCTATTCTCCACGCACCTACTACGCCCCCAATAGCGCCAATGCCAGCCGTCAACTCCTGCTTCACCATATCAATTATACGGGCCATAAATCTACGGGCGAACCTGGAAAGTACACCGTCAGTTTTGTCTATGCCGCCCAGGACAAGCTCGATGCCGTCACTTCGGCCCGCTTCGGTTTCCTCGAAGCCGACGCCGCATTGCTCGACCATATCGTTGTCGACTACGACAATCGTCCCATAAAGTATTATGTTTTCGGCTACAAGCAGGGAGCCTTCGGGCGCACGCTTCTCTGCAACATCATCGAGGCCGACCCCGAGACGTTCTCTTCCTCTTGCTCCGACTGCGCAGGAAAAGTAAATGAAGGTCATAGCAATTTTCACGAACCCGTTATCCGCTTCTGCGGCGACGCCAAGGCTCTCGACACCATCCCATTCTTCGATTTCTGCATCTCCGACTCCGACTTTTATTCCGACCACGGCATCTTTGGCGATACATTGAACACTCCCGTTTTCTCGCGCGATGTCTACAGCCGTTGCTCCGAGATGGATTCCACCTGTGTCCATCCGTCCTACACCGAGCACCGTTTCTCCTATTCCGGTGTGCCTCTCCTCATGCTTTCTCCTACGGAGTATATCACCAATGCCGACAACACCCAGGATGATGTGCATGGCCCGCTGTTCCTGGTCAAGGGCAACCCAGGCCCCATCGAAGGCTCCGGCACCCGCTCGTGGAACATCGGTGGCGGACTCGATGTCGGTTTTGGCAAGAACACTTTCCTCAAGTCTGCCACCCTCGGCGGCAGCTACACCTACTCCAGGAGTAATTCCGAGGGTCTCGTGTCGCTCGTCGACCTCAACGGCGACGGCCTCTCCGACAAGATATATAAGCGAGGCGGCCATGTCTTTTATCGTCTGCGCGACAATGCCAATCACAGCCGCTTTCTCGCCGAACATCCGATTACCGGCATCTCCGACTTCCTCCTCTCTTCCAGCACGGGCAACGCCTGGGGTGTCGAAGGCTGTGTGGGGGCTGGCGGCGTCGGGGTCGGCTTCGGGCTCAACTGGTCCGACGGCAACAGCGCCACCACTACCTATTACAGCGACATGGACGGCGACGGTCTGCCCGACATCGTGCACAACGGCCAGGTGTTCTACAACCGAATCCACGAAGACACCGTGGGGGTATTCCATCCCGCCGCTTCAGAAGTCGGGTATGTGGTTGTCTCTTCCTGCGGTCGCAGCGACACTGTCTATATCGGCCAACCGGTCGACGAATCGCTGTTCGCCGATTTCATAGATTCCACCTTTTGCGATACCATCTTTAAGGATGGCGAGATTGCGGAAATCCGCTGTTCCCCCTATGTCGTCCCCCGCCCCTACACGCCGAATCTCGAGAATGTGCGTTTCTGGCAGGCCCCGGAATCGGGCTATGTGCATATCACCGACTCCGCACGTATGCTCCCCGCCACAATGGCTCCAGGCGACGGCGTACGGCTGCTGGTGCAGTACAATGGCCATATCGTCAACAGTGACACCCTGCTCCCCAATGCCGACACCTCGTTCCTCGACACGGTGATATATGTCACTACAGGCAAGCGCGTTTATTTCCGCGTCCTCTCAATGGGTTCCCGCACTGCCGACCGTCTGATGTGGAACCCCACCATCGCCTATTGCGACAGCCCCGAAGACACGGCGACCCGGGCTGGGACAAACAATGTCGGGCAGGACGAGTACCGCTATTCCTACGAGAAGGATTTCCTGCTCAGCGGCCTCCAGAAGATAAAGATGCCTTTCGATGCCGATGTGCATATCGAGGCAACGGCATACGACCGCACCGGCTCCTCTCCCGCCAATTACGCCGAACTCCAGGTGCTGGTGAACGGTGGCAACGTGCTGTACATCCCCATCAGCGGCACTTCTTCCACCGACTCGATAAATCTTCCCTTGTATAAGTGGGACTCCATTCAGGTGCGTATCGTGGCCGACGGCGACATCAACTGGAGCAATATTGAATCCAGGTGCCGCGTCTATTTCACCCACAACAACGCCACCGACAGCGATTCACTCTTCGCCTGTGTCGATACCCTCAGCTACGACGACAGCACCGTCTATTTCTTCGACTTTTACCCGCAGATCCAGAAGTTGGTCTACTCTTGGGATGACAACCGCAATACGGTGTATATGTACGGAAACTATAGCGTGGACGACTACGCCAAGTTCGGCACTATGTACCGTCATTGGGGACAGTTTGCCTACAAGGCTCCGGCCAATAGCTATACAGATATCCTGCAAGAGTCATTGCTATACACGAATGATATATCAAATATTCAAGGGACAGGTCAGTCTTCGTATGAGAACATAAGTAATGGTGCCACCCTGCATGTAGACAGCGACAGCCAGGAGGCAACCGCCACTATTGGGGACAACCCCACTTACAACCCTCTTGCCTCTTCTTTCTTCGTCATGCAGCCCGACTATAAGCACAATTGCTGGTGTGCCTATAGCGACTATTCCTATATCGAGCGTGGCATGCTTTCCAACCTGCCTCATCCTGCCGACGGACTGACCATCGCACAGGTCGACAGCATCGAATATGCAAGCAGCAGGCCCGTCTTCTCCCCTAACGCCGTGGCGGTGAGCAAAAAGTCGTTCAACAAGAGTTTCGGTGTCAGTGGCAACGTGAATGCCAGTATTGCAGGCGTAGGCTGGAACGGTGGTGCCGGCTTCACAAAGTCCGAGTCTCACCAGCTGGCCGACATGCTCGACCTCAACGGCGACGGGCTGCCCGACGCACTCTCCGAAGTCCGTGTGCAGTATTCCCGGCCTTTCGGCGGTCTGGGCAGCAGGACAGGCTCGCTCTTCGTCGACGGCAAGTACTGCGAGCATTCGCTCGACACCGTCACAGGCGGCTCTTTCGGCGGCAGCGCCGTGTTCATGCGTCCACAACCGGCCAACAGCCCGCGTCGTGCCACCAAGTCTATCTCCGGCAATGTCGGCTCCAACATCGGTGGCACCCGGGGCCACGGCAACAGCGCCACCACCTGGGTCGACATCAACGGCGACGGCCTGCCCGACAAGGTATACAGCGACGGACGCAATCTCTATTATTATCAGAATGTAGGCTACGGCCTCCTGCCTCGCACGCTCTTCTCCGACGGCAAGGCCCGCCACTCCTCCAGCCTAGGTTTCTCTGGCAGCGTCAACTTCGGGGCACCCTACGAGCAGCTGCTCCAGCACCTGAAGTATAACAATGTACTCAATGTGAGTATCACCGCCGGTCTCGGACTCTCTTCGTCATGCAATGCTGCCGACATCCTCACCCTCGACCTCAACGGCGACGGCCTGCCCGACCGCCTCGAAAAGCACGGCTCCGTCTACTACATCCAGTTCAACAACGGCAACGGCTTCGTCTCCTCCAATGCGGTGCTCCACGTCACCAGATACTACGACAATGTTTCCTGTTCCACCGACCTCACAGGGGCTGTCACCGCGGGCGTGACCTTCGGCTTCATACCGCTCAAAATCGAGGGCAACCCCAAGGGTGGCCTCTCCCGCAGCCTCAGCCGCACCGAGGCTCAATGGACCGATATGAACGGCGACGGCATCCCCGACTATATCTGGGATGCCGGCGACGGGCGTATCGGTGTCCGCTATTCCCGTCTCGGCGAGGCCAACCGCCTCACCAAGGTCGCCCTGCCGTCGGGCGGCTCCTACCAGATTTCCTACTCTCTCAACGACGACGGTCCCGAGAGCAACATGCGCCATTATGTGATGTCGTCGCTCACCGTCAAGGACAACCGCATGCAGGCCCCCGACCGGCACCGACGCTTCCAATACACGCGTCGCCACTACGACCGCATCGAGCGCGACGACTACGGCTATGCCGAGGTGGTCACCATCGAGGACAGCCCCAGCCTCGACGGCTACCGTCGCACCGTACAGCAGTTCCACAACCAGGACTACCTCTTCCGTGGCCTCTGTCACGGCACGGCGCTCATCGACGGCAGCACGCAAGACACCCTCGCCGCCACCCGCCACGAATACCGCCTGTTCGAGATTGCCTCCGGCGACCTCATCGCGGGTTCCGGCCCGGGATGCCACGGCGACGGCTATCCCGCCATGCTCTCCGACAGCACGCTCTATTACGATGGCGGCCTGCGGCAGTTTGTCGCGCGTCTGCGCTTCGGCTACACCGCCCTCGGCAACATGGATACGGTCTACGACGACGGCGCACTCAACGACCCCTCCGATGATTACATTGCCGCCACCGCCTACGACCTGCTGCCCGGCTATATCTCTGTCGTGACCGACGAACAGGTGTTTCACGGAAACAACTCTTTCCGCTACCGAAAAGCCACCCACAATTCCAATGGCGACATTGAAGAACTGACATTCCAAAACAACGCCGGCGGCGATGCCGTCCACCATTTCAAATACGATGACTACGGCAACATCGAGTATTGGGAGCAGCCCGAAAACCATCAGGGGCAACGGTTCTACATCCACTACACATACGACTCCGAGACGCACTCCCTGCCGACAAAGACGTACAATGCTTACGGGCTTGCCTCATACGCCGGGTACGACCACCGCTGGCAGAAACCCGTATGGACTGAATCGGTGAACGGCGCACGCTCTGAATACCGCTACGACAACCAAGGCCGTCTGTCCGAGTTCTACGCCCCCTTCGAGTACGGCACAGGCCGTCCCACCGTCCGCCACGAGTACTACGACCGCCACCCGCAGACCGAGGCTTTCTGGCGCCGTTGCCACCTCTGGGCGCGGACACTCAACGACAACAGCGGGGCCAACTACATCGGCACCGTCACTATCAGCGACGGCCTCGGCCGCCCGCGCATCGTGAAGAAAGAGGCCGCCGTGAACGGGCAGCCCATGCGCATCGTCGGCGGCTACGCCGAACTCGACGCCCTCGGCCGCAAGGTCCGCGAATATTACCCCGACACGGAGAGCCTGAACCTCCCCGACTCGACCGTCAATTTTCAGTTTTCAACTTTCAATTCCCAATTCAC
>JAFVAM010000123.1 GCA_017480525.1 Bacteroidales bacterium
CTTTCCAACACCCTGTCATGTCCTACTGTGGTAGGAGTTGGTAAGGAGATGGTAGGTGTTTGGTAAGGCGAACGTAGGGTATTGGTGGTGGGCGGAGGTGGGGGAATGGACGGGGAGGGCAGGGGAGGGGCTGGAGGGGTGGTGGGAGGAGCCGGGAGGGAGGGATGGGGATAGTAATAATGTTAAAAAACAGTGCCGTTTATGTTAAAAAAACGGGAGGGGGTGTGGATATTGGAAAAAAAGTGTATCTTTGCAGTCTAATCCTCGGTCTGTTGTATGCTCGTGGAGTGCTGACAGCGAGGATGTTGCGGTGGATGCGGAGGGATGGACCTGAAACTTAATAAACAATATAACTAATCTAACAAACATGAAAAAAGTATTAACACTTATGGCAGCTGTCATGCTGCTGGCCTCGACGGGCATGGCCCAGACAACGAGGCGAAACGTCGGTAACGCGCAGGGCGGATATTTGTTCGCCAAGAACGTTGCCTACAAGGCTCTGAAAGCCAAGGGAGCCAAAGCTGTTGGCGACACTATCACTGCCTTCCCTTGGGAAGAGGGCTTCGAGAACAATGGCCTGGGCTGGAACTTTGTGAACCCCAATGCCGCCGCTGGCGACCAGTATGGCTTCGGTGTTGTGCCGGACGATGACCAGCACCAGTATTCCCATTCGGGAGCGAACTGCCTCCTGGGTGCATACAGCGACTACGTGAACGTCAACCAGTGGGCCATTTCGCCGGTCATCACCATCCCGGCCAATGCCACGAACTACGAACTGCGCTACTGGGTGTACCTGTCTGAGTACGAGGGTATCGAGACCCACTATCAGGTGCGCCTGTCCACCACCGGAGCCGACACTGGCAGTTTCTCGGTGGTTCTGAAGGAAGAGACAGGTTCCACGGATGAGTACGTTGTGCGTACCATCAGCCTCGCCGCTTACGCCGGCCAGAGCATCCGCATCGCTTTCCGCAACATCACCGCCATGGGCGGCGACGCCATGCTTGTCGACGACATCCGCATCGGCGGCCCCGAGACTCCCATGCTGAGCATCCAGGGTCCCGCCACCGCCGTCCAGGGCCGCAGCGTGACCTTCACCGCCAACACTACCGCCAGCAGTGTCAGCTGGAGTGTCGACGGCACCGCACAGAGCACCACCGCTGCTACCCTCACCACCTCCTTCTCCACTCTCGGCCAGCACTATGTGGCTGCCAGCGCCACCAACACCAACGGCACGAGCTACGACACGCTGCGCATCAACGTCATCGACTGCGCGCCCATCACCACCTTCCCCTGGAACGAGGGCTTCGAGGGTAACACCGACTGCTGGAGTTTCCTGACCCACAACGACGACGAGGTTATCCAGATTTACAACAACAACCAGTATGCCTACGACGGCAGCAAGTTCATCTATTTCTACAGCACCAACGCCACCACTGCCTCTGACATCTGGGCCATCACGCCTGCCTTGAGCATTCCTTCCACGGGTACGGACTTCTCGGTGAAGTACTACAACGTCGTCGCCAGCCGCAACGGTGCCACCAGCCGCACCGAGGTGCGCGTCTCCACGACGAATACCGACACGGGTAGTTTCACGACAGTGTTCGTTGACACCGTCCTCACCAATAACGGCTACGCTCTTCGCACCGTTGACCTCGGCAGCTATGCCGGACAGACCATCTACATCGCCTTCGTCCAGAAAACCCCTGTGGGCGGCTATGCCGGCCAGCTTGACGAGGTCCGCGTGGGCGGAACCCCGCTGCCCGAGCTGACGCTTGCAGGTCCCACCGTCAGCCGCACCGGCGACGCCAACACCTACACCGCCACCGCTGACGGCGGTACTCTGGCCTGGTACATCAACGACACTCTCCAGAACGGCCAAACATCCGCCACTTTCACCCACACCTTCGCCGCCACCGGCACCTACACCGTCAAAGTCTCCGCCACCAACGTGGCCGGCTCTGTCTATGACAGCATTGTGACCACCGTTGTCGAGTGCAGCGCCATCAGCCAGTTCCCCTATGAGATGGACTTTGAGGAGGCCGACCCCTGCTGGGCCATGATTAGCGCCGACCCCGCCAACGACGGTGAGTTCGGCTACTACACCGACGACGCCGCCCACGGCGGCAACGGCGATTTCCGCTTCAGCAGCTATGGACGCGCCGACGACTATAACCAGTACTTCATCAGCCCCGAACTGAACATAGGCAGCAACAACTATGACCTCCGCTTCTGGTACAAGGCTTACAACAGAGGCGATGCGTTCCGTGTGCTCGTTTCCACCACCACTGCCGACACTGCCGCCTTCACCACCGTGCTGGCCGACATCACCAATGTTCCCACCGTGTGGACCGAGGCCGTATACAGCCTCCCCGCCAACACCAAGTATGTGGCCATCAACTACTATGGCAACTATCAGTATTATCTCTACATCGACGACCTCTACATCGGTTCCCCCACGGTTCCCAGCGTGAGCCTGGAGGGTCCCAGCAGCATCAAGGTGGGCAACGTGGCCCGCTATGTTGCCACCAGCACTGCCAACACCTTTAGCTGGACTGTCGACGGCACCGCCCAGACCGAGACCGGCAACGTGTTGAGCACCACCTTCACCACTGCCGGCAACCACACCGTCATTGTGCGCGCCACCAACGCTGCCGGCTTCAGCGAGGACACTCTGCAGACCAACGCCTACAGCTGCCCCGCTGAGACCCTCCCCTTCAACGCCACCTTCACCGACGGGTTCGGCTGCTGGGACACCATGAGTTTTGCCACCTCCGGCTTCGGCTGGTTCCTCAGCTCCGAGATGATGGACACCCCCATCGGACAGATTCTCTCCATCTCGGCCCAGAACAGCTATTTCGGCCTCTATGACGTCAACGTTGACAACTGGATTGTCAGCAACGACATCACCATGGGCAACGGTGCCTATGAAATCAGCTGGAAACCTTACGCCCTCGGCGCTCCCAACTACGCCAGCGACCACTACAGCGTCTATGTCATCAGCGGCTCGGACACCACGATGGTCTTCAGCGAGACCCTCGGTTCTGCCGACACGACCCTCGACGAGCGCATGGCCGCCATCCCCGCTTCCGTCAGCGGCAACTTCAAGATTGCCTTCCGTCACCACAACAGCCAGGGCGGCTATGCCGTGGCTCTCGACGACATCAAGGTGCGCGCCCTCACGGCTCCCTCCAGTGTGCGCATTGATGGTCCCGAAAATGTCATCGCCGGCAATGCTGTGACCTACACCGCCATCTGCGGCAATGCCACGAGTTTTGCCTGGACTGTCGACGGCACTGCCCAGACCGAGACCGGCAACGTGCTCACCTTCACCTTCACCACCGGTGGCGAGCACACCGTGAGCGTCACCGCCAGCAACGTCAACGGTTCCAGCGATCCCGCCAGCCTCACCGTGAATGTCATCAGTTGTGACCCCGTGGATGCTCCTTGGGTTGAGGACTTCGAGGGCAACACCCAGTGCTGGAACTTCCTGACCCCCGACGGCGTCTCCTACGGTTTCGACATCTTCGAGACCTACACCGACCAGCAGGGCCAGCCTGTCAACTACAGCTACAGCGGCGACCATTGCCTCTTCGGCAACTACAGCGACGATGTGGATGTCGACCAGTGGGCTATCAGCCCGGCCATCAACATTCCTGAGGACGCCGACGAATACAAGCTTGCCTACATGATTACGCTGACCTCCTATCAGGGTGTCGAGTCCCACTATGAGGTGCGCATCTCCACCACCGGCAGTGAGATTGCCGACTTCACCGATGTGCTGCTCGACGAGACCGACAGCACGGGCGTCTACGTGCCCCGTGTCCTTGACATCAGCCGCTATGCCGGCCAGACCATCCGTATCGCCTTCCGCAACATTACCCCGATGGGTGGCGACGCCATGCTGATCGACTACATCCAGGTGACTGACAACCTGGGCATCAACGGCGTGGATGCCGAGAGCGCCCTGAACGTCTACCCGAACCCCGCCAGCACGATGGTGAGCGTCAGTGCCGAGGGCATCGAGGGTAACGCCACGGTGCAGGTCGTCGACCTCAACGGTCGCGTGATGATGCAGCAGCAGGGCAATGGTGCCCAGAGTTTCCGCTTCGACGTGAGCAGCCTGGCCCGCGGCGCCTACTTTGTCCGCCTCACCGGCGAGAACGCCAGCGCTGTCCGCAAACTCATTGTGAAGTAAGGTTTCGCAATCCGTAGCAAAAAAAACACCAAGGGGGTGTCCTCTGACCGGGACACCCCTTTCCATAAAAATAGAAGAGATACTATAATATAATTATATGAACTGGATTATACTTGTCATTGCCGGACTTTGCGAGGTGGGTTTCGCTTTCTGTCTCGGCAAGACCAAGGATCTTGTCGGTCTGCCCTACTGGGAGTGGATGGGGGGCTTCGCCTTTTTCTATGTACTCAGCGCCGTGCTGCTGGCCAAGGCCACGGAGACACTTCCTATCGGCACAGCCTACCCTGTATGGACAGGCATCGGCACTCTCGGATCGGTGCTCGTGGGCATCTTCATCTTCCATGAACCCGCCACCTTCTGGCGCCTCTTCTTCATCACCACCCTGACAGCTTCCATCATAGGACTGAAGGTTGTGTCGTAGGATTTTTTGCCTGCGACACAATAAAAAGTGGAAGGCCGCGTTATCTACATGGATTAACTGGAAGAATGATGTCGACGGCAGATCTGATGAAGATGCGTAAGTCGGCCCCCAAAGCCTGCAAGAAAGCATCCTTTCCGTCGTAGCGACGTTAATAAAAACATGGAAGAAAACAATTTCAGGCAGGGAGTCTCCCACGTGTGTGCCCGCTGAAGCTTTGATAACAATTTAAAACATTCAACAAAAAAATGGAAAAAAAAGACCTCCTGAAAGAGACCGTCAAGCACATTGACATCAAGAAGTACGACAGCACCGAGCTTATCGATGCCATGCGTCGCATGTCGTTCACCAGTCGCGACACTGCCCGTGCCGCCGACATCCTCTGCCAGATGCTGGCCGAGAAGGATTGCACCAACATCCTCACCATCGCCGGATCCACCAGCGCTGCGGGATGCATGCAGGTGTATGTGGACATGGTGCGCAACAAGATGGTCGACGCCGTGGTCTCCACCGGAGCCTCCATCATCGATATGGACCTCTTCGAAGCCCTCGGCTACAAACACTATATCGGCACCAAGGAGAACGTCATCCCCGACACCAAACTCCGCGAACTCTACATCGACCGCATCTACGATACCTTCATCGACGAAGAGGAGCTGCAGGCCTGCGACCAGGCCACCTGCGATGTGGCCGACAGCCTGGAGCCGCGTCCCTACAGCAGCCGCGAGTTCCTCTATGAGGTGGGAAAATGGCTCGCCAATGGCCATGGCGTGAAGAAAGACAGCCTCATCCAGACCTGCTATGAGTGCGGAGTGCCCATTTTCTGCCCTGCCTTCAGTGACAGCAGCGCAGGCTTCGGCATCGGCAAGCACCAGTGGCTCCGCAAGCATGCCGGCAAGCCCTATGTCAGCATTGACTCTGTGGCCGATTTTCTGGAGTTGACCGAAATTAAGATGAACGCCCCCGAGAGCGGCCTCTTCATGGTCGGCGGTGGCACCCCCAAGAACTTCGCTCAGGACACCGTCGTCTGTGCCGAAATCCTCGGAAAGGAAGTCCCCATGCACAAATACGCCATCCAGATTACTGTGGCCGACGTGCGCGATGGTGCCTGCTCCTCCAGCACCCTCCTCGAGGCCGGCAGTTGGGGCAAGGTCAGCGAGGAACTGCAGCAGATGGTCTATGCCGAAGGCACCACCGTCATCCCTGCCATCGTCAGCTACGCCTATCACAACGGCGCCTGGCGCGACCGCGAATACAAGAACTGGCAGCGCCTCTTCCAGAAATAGGCTCTGTCCTCCCCCCGAGGCTGTCTGCCGCGCAGCGGCAGACAGCCTCGTATTTTTTTCATCTTCCGCAACCATCTGCGTTGCTGAAGAGGGAAATGAAAAAACACTAAACATCAAATGATTACCAATCATTTGTCCAAATACTACATGCACACATTGAATATCCTGCCCCCATGCGGCGCATGGATGGATGGGTGCGCTATCGTCAAAAAAGAAGTTCCCCTTCGATGGCATGACCATGGTGGCGGATGCTCGGTTGACATCAAGACGGTACGCATCGTCTCTCCCCCAAAAAAGGTACGAAAAATCTCGCGGGACACCCATTTTCTTTCCATTTGGTACCTGCATCGTCGCCTCTCCAATCCACATGCGAAAAAAACAGAATCCAATCTATTTTGCTGAAAGTCTGCAATAACAGAGCCAAAAACGTATTTTTACGCATCAAAAACACAAAAAAATTTTGCCAGTTTGAAAAATGTTCGTACTTTTGCATCGTTTTTGAGAGACTAAAAATGGTATTCAATAGTCAACCTTGAACACACGGAGAGGTGGGTGAGTGGCTGAAACCAACAGTTTGCTAAACTGTCGTACTCGATTAGGGTACCGGGGGTTCGAATCCCCCCTTCTCCGCCAAAAAGACGCCCCGCGAGGCGTCTTTTTTGTTGATAGCGATAAGAAAACCGGCGGGGCATAGCGAAGCCCGGTTATCGCGCCTGCTTTGGGAGCAGGAGACCCCCAGTTCGAATCTGGGTGCCCCGACATGGAAAGATGTGAGGTGGAAACATGTGGGGAGAAAACGGCACATTGACATTGATGGCCCCGTAGCTCAGCTGGATAGAGCAACTGCCTTCTAAGCAGTAGGTCCTGCGTTCGAATCGCAGCAGGGTCACTATATATGAAACACTCGTCAGTTGCTTTTGGTCTCCTCGCTGTTTTTTCGTTTGTATTGTCCTCGTGCGAGAAAATTGTCGAGGGATATGCTCCGTTGGAGATTTTTGCCGAGCCGATGTCGGGCGGCGCCAAGGTGGCGCTCGACGGTCCTGATGCCACCTGGGAGGAGGGCGACCCCATCCTGTTCAACGGCGATACCGCCACCGTCTCGCGTCGCGACGGCCACGCATACATCAACGTTGTGGCGCGGTCGGTGAACCGCGCCGTCTACCCCGCCTCGATGGCTGCCTCGTCTCTCGGAAGCGATAATGTCACGCTCCGTTTCCCACCATTCTATCACTATCGGGCAGCCGACGGACACCAGCTGCTCGAACTCCCCATGGCGGCACGTTCTGAAGGTGGCGATGATGTGGAGTTCCGCCACCTCACCGGTGCACTCTACGTCACCCTCACCAACACCTCTGGCAACACGTTGACCCTCCAGTCGCTCACTGTTTCGAGCAGCAAATATCAGCTCAGCGGCACACGGAACGTCGACCTCAGCTCCATCGCCAGCTTCGGTGCTGTGCAGGGCGAAGGGGCCGACAGGTCGGTGGCCATGCTTTTCGACACAGGCTATGTGCTTGCCGCCGGCCAGTCGCTGAAGGTCATGATGCCCATCATGCCCGTAGCCAGCGACCATTGTTTCTCCTTTGTGGTGAACTCCTACGATGGGGGAAGCGTTTTCTACAAGGACACCAAGTCGCAGCCTAACTCCTCGGCCGACCACTCCCTGTCGCGCAACCAGTTGGGCTACGCCCCCATGGATGTCGCCGCCGCCGGAGAAGGGACTTTTCTGGAACAGCAGGATAACGCATATTCCATCAGAACGCCGTTAGAGTTCGAGATGATGGCGAAGGCGGTCGATAAAGGGGCGACTGCGGACAATAGTTTTACATTCAACATCCTTGATGATATCGATATGGGAGGTGTTACGATGTCTCCTATTACAAATGGCAGCTTGTATAGTTTTGTAATAAATGGTAACAACCATACAATTAGAAATCTTGTAATTAATAGTGTAAGAGACACTCCATCTGTTGATTACGCGTGTGGTTTGTTCTCGAAAACGAGTCAACTCTACATACATGACCTTGAAATAGACGGACTCACGTTGTCACATACAGCGAGTGCGAGTGGAATCGCTCTTCATATGGGAGGCCTGAGTGCCTCATGCGAAAGTGGTGGAGGAAGCGTTCAAATTTCCAATTGCAGAGTGAGGTACAATTCCATAGTGGTAGCGGATGGGGTGGAAACAATGGTTTTTGGCGGTCTGATAGAAGATTTGTCTGGCGTCAGTTCGGTAGTTGTTTCCAACTGTCATGTATCGATGCCAAGCCACACTTTTTCCATGCCATATAGTTTGTGTTGGGGTGGTTTAATGGGGACCATAGCAACGGGGATAGAAGTAAACATCAGTTCCTCATCGTGGTCAGGGGCGGTCTCTTTCGATGTTGCAGGGAATCTCCGGGCAGGAGGCCTTGTGGGCAGGGATTACAGAGGGAATGTCAGTGTGGCAGGCTGTACGGTCAATGGCTCTATGGATATTCTTCGGACACCTGGGTATCAATATGTCGGCTCTGTTATAGGACAGTATAATCTTGTCTCACCATACACCTGCACCATCGATTGCGACGCATCCGGGTTCGTCATCCGCAAGGAGGGCGAGACCATCACCACACCTCAATACAGCAACTGATTATGAACTCCAAGAAAAAATACATAGCCCCTACGTTGACTGTTGTGGAATTCCGAATCGAGTGCGGATTTGCCTCCAGCGGGGTGGAAACGACTGCCCTCGACCTCATCTTCCCGTCTGGCAGCCGTGAGACCGAGTCGTTCTCCTCGCGCAGCGGATGGACCGACGACGGCGACAACTCCTTCTGGCAGTGAACAGTCAGCGTTTCATGACAATCCATGCCATATAGCCCGCCAGGGCTGCTATGCCTATCGTCAGCAGCACAGGCGACAGGGTGGAGAGCAGCAGGGCGGCCGCCAAGATGAGCAGCACCCTCGATGCAAGTCGTTTTTCCTTTGGCATCGCCTGTCGTGACTGGCGGTAGCGCGCCAGTGCCATCTGCCATTTTGACAGGTCTATCTTCTGCCGCAGCCAGCCCATACGCTTACCGCGCTGGTCCACCGTCTCGGTGCGGGTCACAGGCATCGGCTTCACCCTCACCTTGAGGGTCTTCGAGAAACCCTTTCCCTCCACATAGGCTGTGAGGGTGAGACGGGTGCGCCCTTTCGAGCGGTGGAGGCGGAAGCGTTTGCTGCCGCTGGTCTCTATGGGTATGATGCTGGCCTTGTAGCCGTTGTCGATGGTCAGCTCCACCTTCTCGCTTCCCGGACATTCCCAGGTCAGTTCCACAATTTCGCCTTCGGTCACCGTTGTGCGGTCGGTCTTGAAAGTCATCTTTTCCATGCCCTTTCAGCATCAATTATTGTGCCAAGAGAAAGAAAAATTTCTCCATTACAGAAAAAAAGTGTATTTTTGCAAATTATTATAATAAACAACCCACTATGAAGAAAATCATCGCTTTCCTCACTATTGCAATGATTGCGCTGCCCTCACTTGCCGACGAGGGCATGTGGATCCCCATGCTCCTGCAGCGCAACGAGGCCGCCATGCAGCGCGCCGGCATGCACATCACGGCTCAAGACATCTACGACATCACCACCGCCTCCCTCAAGGATGCCATCCTCCTCTTCGGTGGCGGATGCACGGGCGAATTCGTCAGCGACGAAGGCCTCGTGCTCACCAACCACCATTGCGGCTACAGCTATATCGTGCGCCACTCCTCCGTGGAACACGACTACCTCACCAACGGCTTCTGGGCCATGACGCGCGACCAGGAAATTCCCTGCCCCGGCCTCGGCGTGACACGTCTTGTCCGCATGGAGGACGTCACCGCCCAGGTTCTCGAAGGTATCACCGACGAGACCACCGAGCAGGACCGCGACCGCATCATAGAGAAAAACATTGCGGACGTCAGCACCAAAGCCGTCGAGGGTACGCACTACCAGGCTGTCGTCAAGCCTTTCTACTACGGCAACCAGTACTTCATGTACGTCAACGAGGTCTTCACCGATGTGCGCCTCGTGGGCGCTCCGCCAAGCAACATCGGCAAGTTCGGCGGTGACACCGACAACTGGATGTGGCCGCGCCACACGGGCGACTTCTCCATGTTCCGCGTCTATGCAGCCGACGGCAAGCCCGCCGACTTCAGCAAGGACAACACCCCCTACCATCCCCTGAAGCACCTCGAAATCAGCCTTAAGGGCGTCGACGAGGGCGACTTCACCTTCGTCTTCGGCTATCCCGGCACCACGCGCCGCTATGTCACCCGCGACTATGTCGACCTCGCCGCCAACGTGGAGAATCCCGTCCGCATAGCCCTTCGCGACATCCGTCTGGCCCACTACAATGCCGCCATGCAGCAGTCGCCCGCCCAGCGCCTGAAATATGCCTCGCGCGTGGCCTCCATCGCCAACGGATGGAAGAAGTGGCAGGGCGAGAGCCTCGGCATCGAGCGTCTCCACGGCGTTGAGCAGAAGATGGAGCAGGAGGCCGCTTTCCAGAAGTGGGCGCAGGACAAGCCCCAATACAGCTATGTGCTCGACAGCCTCGAAGCCAACTATGCCCGCCTGCGCGAGGTCGAGGTGGAGTGGACCTACTTCTCCGAGGCTGTGATGGCCAGCGACTTCATGCAGCGCGCTTACCGCCTGTGGCGCATCACCCGCGGCGACACGGCCCTGGTGGAGAGCATGCGGCAGGACAGCCGCCGCTACTTCGAGGACTTCGACTCCCACTCTCCGGTCGACGAAGCCATCTTCCAGGAGACCTTTCTCTACATGTGGCAGCATGGCTTCGCCCCCTTCATGAACAAGAAACACGGCACCGACACCGAGGTGGAGGCTGCCCTGGAGAAGGTCTATGCCCAGTCGCTGCTGAACAATCCCAAAAAGTTGGAGAAGACCCTCTCCATGAAGCGCGAGAAGATGATTTCCGCCATCGTCAAGGACCCTGCGGTGGATCTCTTCACGGTGGCCTACACCTATTGCTACAGCGATGCCAAGCGCAGGCAGTACAACGAGGCCGACGAAAACATCCAGCGCCTCATGCGCACCTATGTCCGCGGTATGATGGAGCAGTATCCCGACAGCAACTTCTTCCCCGACGCCAACCTCACGCTCCGTGTGGCCTACGGCCATGTGGAGGGCTTCAAGCCCAAGGACGCCACTTACTACACCGCCTATTCCACCATCGACGGCATCATGGAGAAGGAGAACCCCGAGGTTTACGACTACCGCGTCGAACCCCGTCTCAAAGAACTCTGGCAGAAGAAAGACTACGGCCAGTATGCCAACAAAAAAGGTGAGTTGCCAGTGGCCTTCATCGCCACCAACCACACCACCGGCGGCAACAGTGGCAGCCCCGTGCTCAACGCCGACGGCCAGCTGGTGGGCATCAACTTCGACCGCTGCTGGGAAGGCACCATGAGCGACCTCCTCTTCGACCCCGCCTACTGCCGCAACATCTCCCTCGACATCCGCTATTGTCTCTTCATCATCGACAAGTTCGCCGGTGCCCGCCACCTCGTCGACGAGATGACCCTTGTCAACTGAAAAAAGACCATTATTTTGCGTTAAAAATGGTTAAAAACATTTTGTAACTTGCATTCAGTCAATCAAATAGTACAAAAATGACCACATAATTGCCTGTAAATCAACACCAACACCGTATCAACACCGTATGAACTCCGTGCCAACACCGTACCAAGTCCGACCGCAGTCGGAGTTGATACGCCGAAGGTACGCCGATGATATGGAGAAGGAGGAAGGCAGTGTGGCGAAAAAACAAACAAAACAGAATGACGATGAAACGAATGGTCATTGCCATGTGGGCTATGGTCGCTGTATGGGCGACATCGCAGGCCTCGGCGCAGAAGGGGGAGCCTTTCCGCGTGGTGGAGGACACCTATGAGACGCTGCAAATCGAGTTCTCGTTTGCCCAGCCCGTGCTGGGCGACACAACCCTCTGCGGCACACATTTCTCAACACTCGACATCGAGGGTTGCCTGCCCGGAGGTGTGCCGGGCGCTCCGGCACTGCCGTATTTCTCGCGTCTTATCGAGGTGCCGCTGTGCAGCGATTTCCTTTTGACAGAGAATGTCCTGGAGTTCGACACCCTTCAGCTCGACGGCCCGCAGCTGGCTCCCATGCAGCGTCCGCGCAGCAAAAGCGACACCGGCAAGGCCGTCCTGGCCTATACCCGTGGCATCTACACGACCGACGTGGATTTCGGCGTCCGCGAGGCCACGGTGAAAGAAGTGGGCATCGCCCGCGACCGCAGGTTGGCTCGTTTGGAGTACTACCCTGTGAGATACAATCCCGTCAAGGGGCAGGTGTATGTCGCCCGTCGTGTCCGCGTGACAGTGTACTATAAGGGTGCGGACAAGGAGGGAACCCTGGCGCTCTTCGAGAAGCACCACTCGCCGGCCTTCTCGGTGGGTGATGCCGTTATCAACAGCCTCTATCCCAAGGCGGTGCGCTCGACGGCACCGGTGCGCTATCTCATCGTGGCCAACAGCATGTTCCGCAACCAACTGGATATCTTCATTGAATGGAAGCGCCGCAAAGGCTTCATGACTGACATCGTATATACCGACAATCCCGCTGTGGGCAGCACCACGACTTCTATCGCCGCCTACCTCAAAAGCCAATACACCGGAGCCACCGCTGCCAACCCTGCACCGACTTACGTGCTGCTGGTGGGCGATGTGGACCAGCTGCCCCCCTTCCAGTCGCAGATAACCAATCCCGGCTATCTCGACAATGACCACGTCACCGACCTCTATTACATGACCTGGAGTGCGGGCGACCACATCCCCGACTGCTATTACGGTCGTTTCTCGGCGCAGACTCTGTCGCAACTCACGCCGCAGATACAGAAGACGCTGATGTATGAGCAGTATACCTTTGCTGACCCGTCGTTCCTCGACCGCGCAGTGATGGTGGCCGGCGTGGACGGAGGAAACAACGGCGACTACGGCTACACCCACGCCGACCCGGCTATGGACTATTGTGTCACCAACTATGTCAACGGCATCCATGGCTTCGCCGATGTGAGATACTTCAAGAACAACACCTCGCGTCTGCCCGGCGTGACGGCCAACGTCAATGTGGCCAGCAGTGTCAGCGGCATGTCGGCCACCGTACGGAGCTACTACGACCAGGGTGCGGGACTCATCAACTACAGTGCCCACGGCAGCACCACGAGCTGGGCTACCCCGAGTCTCACCACTACGCACGTCAACGCCATGACCAACACACAGAAATTCGGTCTGATGATTGGCAACTGCTGCCTGACCAACAAGTTTGATGTGGGCACCTGTCTGGGAGAGGCGCTGCTGCGCAAAGGCAACTATTGCGGCGCCGTGGGCTACATCGGCTGCAGCAACAGTTCTTATTGGGACGAGGACTTCTATTGGGCCGTGGGTGTGCGCAACGGCATCGGCGCCACCATGTCCATGAACTACAGCAACACACACCTCGGCGTCTACGACCGTATCTTCCACACTCACAACGAAGCCTATGCCCTCTGGAGTCCCACCCAGGGTTCCATGATTATGCAGGGTGACATCGCTGTGGAGAGCAGCTCTACCTCGTCGACAATGAAGCAATACTATTGGGAAATCTATCACCTCATGGGCGATCCCTCGCTGATGCCCTACATGTCGCAGGCCTCGTCAATCAACATTGTGACTCCAGCCAGCATCACCCATGGCTCCACGACGGTCTCCATCACGGCGGTACCATATGCCTATGTGGCTCTTACGCAGGGTACGTCGCACGACCTTGTGGCCGCTGGTTTTGCCGACGCTTCAGGCAACGTGACCCTTTCTCTTCCCGCCGACTTATCGATGGGTACCTACGAGATCGCTGCCTCGGCTCAGCAGTATCGCACCACTTTCCGCACCATCAGCGTCAGTCGTCCTGCCGGTCCTTATGTGAATGTGGCATCCGTCAGCCCGACGGGTATCGTTGCCGGCACCACGTCGCCGCTCGTGATGGTTGTCGAGAACCAGGGGACCGCCACGGCGCGCAATATCGTGGTGCGCCTGGGTTCTGCCAGCCCGTTGCTGACGCTCTCTGCCGACAGTCTCTCCATCGACAGCCTCCAGGCCGGCACCTCCATGACCTTGTCGGGAGCAGTCCTTGCTTCGGTGAGTCCCATTGCCGTAGACCTTGCCTCCCTCACGGTGAACTGCTCCACCACGTGGAACGGTGCCACCCAGCCTGTCAGGAGCGAACAGGAGTTCGTCGCATGGGCGCCGGTGGTCAGCTTCGGCTTCGACGATTCCAATGTCAGTATGTTGCCTGGCAGTAGCCATAGCCTCAACGCGGTGTTCCGCAACAGTGGCCATGCTGCCGCCAGTCCGATGAGCCTTGCGGTGTCGACACCTACGGGCTTGCTGACAGCATCTGTCGTTGGCGGTGCCACCACTACGCTGGCTCCGGGCGCTGAAGAGAGGCTGACGGTCAACATCACAGCCGACAGTCGCCTGACTTCCGGCATCACGCTACCGCTGAACTACATTGTTTCCGAGGCCTCCTCGGTGCGCTTCAGCGGCGAACTGCCCATATTTCTCGGTCCAAGATACACCGAAGATTTCGAGGACAACACTTTCCACACCTCCACGTGGGCGCAGGGTTCCAGGCCGTGGACTGTCATCGACACCCACGCCTACGAAGGTACCTATTGCCTGCGTTCGGCCAACAATTTGCCCAACAACGCCAACTCCGAAATCAGCCTCACGCTGACGGTGGACGTGGATGACTCGGTGTCGTTCTATTTCAGCGTCTCGTCGGAGGAGAACTACGACAAGTTCTACTTCTTCATCGACAACTCGCAGAAAGTGACGGCCTCCGGCGAAGAGGGATGGTCGCGTGTGGCTTTCCCCATTGCGGCAGGGACACACACGTTGAAGTTCCGCTATGCGAAGGATGGCAGCCAGCAGCGCGGCAGCGACTGCGCATGGATTGACAACCTCATCCTCCCCCATGGTTCGCGTCAGGTCAGTTTTGTCAGCAACCATGTCTGTGTCGGCGACGACCTTGTGGTCGACGGGCAGGCGGTGAATACGAGTTCCGAGGTGCAGTATTCCACAATCCAACTCGCATCGGATGGCTCCGTCGAGCTGACAAACTATGAGGTCCACCCCAACTACGTGGTCGACAGTCAGATGGTGGTATGCGACAGCTACCAGTGGATTGACCGGACCGTCACGGAATCGACCTCGCTCTACGACACCCTTCGCAGCACCTATGGTTGCGACAGCGTGGTCTCGCTTCTGCTTACGGTCAACCATTCCTACAGCGACACTTTGAGTGTCACCACGGAGGACGTCGTTTATGTGTGGAACAACGTTTCCTACAGTACCTCTGGCACCTTTGAGCAGCACTTCTCCACGCAGGAGGGCTGCGACAGCAGCCTGGTGCTGGAACTGACTCTTGTCAATGTTCCCGACGATCCGCCGCTGTCAATCGACGAGGTGGAGGGCGCAGAGGTGACGCTCTATCCCAATCCTACGACGGGGACTCTGCACCTGTCTACAACCGTGGATGAAGCCGTGGTGTACAATCTGCTGGGACACGAACTGATGTGCTTCCGACAGGCAAACCGTCTCGACCTCAATCTCCTGCCACAAGGAACTTATTTTGTCCGTCTCACTCTTTCCGGCACTTCGGTGGTGCGACGGGTGACGAAACAGTGAGCAAGTCGCTACATGCTAACGAGAGCGCGGCATCCTTGAGGGTGCCGCGCTCATCTTCTTTGTCTGTCAAAAAAGGTGTCCTTCAGAGGAGTTTCTTCTTGAGGTTGAGAATCATGTCGTCGGTCATCTTTTCAAGGTCGTACTGCGGATTCCAGCCCCATTCGTTGCGGGCGCAACTGTCGTCCATCTTGTCGGGCCAGCTGTCGGCGATGGCCTGCTTGATGGGTTCGGGTTCGTAGACCATCTCGAACTGCGGGTAGCGCTTTTTGATGGCGTTGTAGATGATTTCGGGGTCGAAACTCATGCTGGTGACATTGAAACTGTTGCGGTGCACGAGTTTGGTGGGGTCGGCCTCCATGATGTCAATCATGGCCTTCTGGGCATCGGGCATGTACATCATGTCCATATAGGTGCCTTTCTTCAGCGGGCAGACGAACTTCTCGCCCTTGACGGCAGCGTAGTAGATTTCGACAGCGTAGTCGGTGGTGCCGCCACCCGGAAGGGTCTGATAGCTGATGAGACCGGGGAAGCGGACACTGCGGGTGTCGACACCGAAACGGGTGAAGTAGTAGTCGCTCAACAGCTCACCGGTCACTTTGGTGACACCATAGATGGTGTTGGGACGCTGGATGGTGTCCTGGGGAGTGTTGTCGTGAGGGGTGCTGGGGCCGAAGGCACCGATGGAGGAGGGTGTGAAGACGGCGCAGCCGAAGAGGCGGGCCACCTCGAGGCAGTTGACGAGGCTTCCGATACCCACGTTCCAACCCAGCATGGGGTTGAGTTCCGCCGTGGCGCTGAGGATGGCGGCAAGGTTATAGATAGTGTCTATGTCGTACTGTTTCACGGCAGCGGCAATCTGCATAATCTGTGTGGAATCGATGCGCTCCACGGGTCCGCGCTCGTATGGGTCGCCCTTCAGCGGACGCAGGTCGCTGCACACGACATTGCTGTCGCCATAGATGTCTCTGAGATTACGTGTGAGCTCGGAACCAATCTGTCCGCCCGCACCGACAATAAGAATCTTTTTCATTGCTGTTATATTTTTATCCTTTTAATATTCAATATATCATTGCTTTACACCCTACCTTGCACTCTTCTCGATGCTTGCAAAAGTACAAAATAAATTCGATTGTATATGGATTATTTTGCGCTTATTTTTGCCATGAACTTTTCGGTGTCGACCACAAAACGTTCGTGCGTACCCTCGCCGATGAGTCCTGCCTCATCGTAGGCCTTGACGTCGAACACCAGACGTCGGCGGTCGACCTCCACCAGTTCGCTGTCGCACCACACGCGTTTGCCTATCGGTGTGGCCGACGTGTGGCTGATGTTCACCAGCGTCCCCACGGTGCCCTGTCCTTCATCGAGGTATGGCAGCACACTCTCGTAGCAGGTCTGTTCGACGAGTGTCACCAGCATGGGTGTGGCGAAGACATCCACCAGTCCGCTACCCACGCGGGCGGCGCTCATGGCGGGTGTGACCACCTGTTCCTTGTGTCCTTTGGTGCCTGTCTGTATCATGTTCTTTTCTGTGCGTTGGAAGGGGCTTATTTGCGCTTGGCCTGATTGGCCACGCTGGCCATCTTGGCGGCGATGACATCGGGGTCGCCGAGGAAGCGGTCTTCCACGAGCTGCATCTTGTCATCGAAGGTGAAGACGTATGGCACTGCCGTGGGCAGGTTGAACTTGATGATATCCTCGTTGGTCATCCCCTTGAGTTCCTTGACTATTCCGCGCAGCGAGTTGCCGTGGGCCACCACCATGAGGGTGTTGCGGTTTTCGAAGGCGGGCATGATGGTTCCGCGGTAGTAGGGCATGAGGCGCTCGATGGTGTCTTTGAGGCTTTCGGTGAGGGGGATGAGGTTGTCGGGGATTTCGTTGTAGCGTGGATCCATGCGGGGGCTGCGCTCGTCGTGGAGGTCGAGGGCGGGAGGCTGCACATCGAAACTGCGGCGCCAGAGGAGTACCTGTTCGTCGCCGTATTTGGCGGCGGTGTCGGCCTTGTTGAGGCCTTGTATGGCTCCGTAGCTCTTCTCGTTGAGGCGCCAGCTCTTCTGCACAGGCAGCCAGTCCATGTCCATGGCGTCGAGAATCTGGTTGAGCGTCTTCACGGCGCGTTTCAGGTAGGAGGTGAAGCAAAGCTCCGGGCGGAAACCCTCGGCCTTGAGCAGTTTGCCGGCCTCGTAGGCTTCCTTGATGCCGGCCTCGGTGAGATCCACGTCGGTCCAGCCGGTGAAAAGATTGAGTTTATTCCAGGCGCTTTCGCCATGGCGTACAAGTATAAGGGTCTTCATATTTTTATAAATTGAGAATTGAAAGTTGAAGATTATACATTAATAATCATGTCTGTTCTTTGTCTATTTTTTCTTGCGGTCGCTTTTATCGTCCTTGAATGTGTATTGCTCTCCGTGGGGGAAAGGCCCCTGTGGGAATACTTTTTTGTGGGAGAGCCACACGAAAATCAGGCCGCCGAGGACGAAGGGAATGCTGAGAATCTGTCCCATGTTGAGCGCCATGCCCGCCTCGAAGTCCACCTGGTCGTTCTTGATGAACTCGATGAGGAAGCGGACGCCGAAAAGCCCTGCGAGCCACCATCCGAAGACGGAGCAGGTCTTGAACTGCGCCTTTGTGGCGACATAGCGCCAGAGGCAGAAGAGGAAGATGGCCAGATAGCTCAGGCTTTCGTAGAGCTGTGTGGGGTGTTTGGGGACGGTCTCATGGTTGCGTTCAAAGACGAACCCCCACGGAAGCGAGGTCTCCACGCCGTAGATTTCGCTGTTGAAGAGGTTGCCCAGGCGGATGAAGAAGCCGCCCAAGGCCACGACCATCACCAGACGGTCGAGAATCCACCAGATGTTGATCTTGAAGCGGCGCCAGTAGAAATACATGGTGACGAGGATGGCGATGGCGGCGCCATGGCTGGCGAGGCCTTGGAACCCAGTGAACTTGCCGTTGCTGAACGGCCACACAATCTCGGTCCAGTGCTCGGAAGTGAGGAAATAGTCAGGCTCGTAGAAGAAGCAGTGTCCCAGGCGGGCACCGATGAGGGTGGCGAGGAAAAAATATATGGTGAGCTGGTCGAGGTAGCGTACGTCGACATGCTCGCGTTTGTACATCCACGCCAGCACCGTGTAGGCCGCGAGGAAGGCGCAGAGGAAGCACACCGAATACCAGCGTACGCCAAAAGACCCGATGCTGAACATCACCGGGTCTACATTCCAATGTATGGCGTTAAGTATCATACTATTTGGCATAGTTGATGGCGCGGGTCTCGCGGATGACGGTGACCTTGATTTGGCCGGGGTAGGTCATCTCGCTCTGAATCTGGCGCGAGAGGTCGTAGCTCAGTTTGTTGGCCTCCACGTCGCTCACCTTCTCGGCACCCACAATGACGCGCAATTCGCGACCTGCCTGGATGGCGTAGGTCTTCACCACGCCGGGGTAGGTCATGGCCATGTCTTCGAGTTTCTTCAGGCGGTTGATGTAGGCCTCCACGACCTCGCGACGGGCGCCGGGACGGGCGCCGCTGATGGCGTCGGCCACCTGGATGATGGGCGAGATGAGGTTGGTCATTTCCACCTCGTCATGGTGCGAGCCGATGGCGTTGCAGATGTCGGGGTGCTCTTTGTATTTCTCTGCCAGGCGCATGCCGAAGATGGCGTGCGGCAGCTCGGGGTCGGTCTCCGGCACCTTGCCGATGTCGTGCAGCAGGCCGGCGCGTTTGGCCAGCTTGGGGTTCAGTCCCAGCTCCGAAGCCATGGTGGCGGCCAGGTTGGCCACCTCGCGGCTGTGCTGCAGCAGGTTCTGCCCGTAGCTGGAGCGGTATTTCATTCGGCCCACCATGCGCATCAGTTCGTGGTTCATGTTGAGGATGCCGAGGTCGATGCAGGTGCGCTTTCCCACTTCGTTGATTTCCTGCTCAATCTGGCGACGCGTCTTGGCGACAACCTCCTCGATGCGGGCGGGGTGGATGCGGCCGTCGGTGACCAGCTTGTGGAGCGACAGGCGGGCAATTTCGCGGCGCACGGGGTCGAAGCCGCTGATGATGATGGCGTCGGGACTGTCGTCAATGATAATCTCCACGCCCGTGAGGCTCTCCATGGTGCGGATGTTGCGTCCTTCGCGGCCGATGATGCGACCCTTCACCTCCTCGTTCTCCAGGTTGAAAACGCTGACGGTGTTCTCCACGGCCGTCTCTGTGGCGGTGCGCTGGATGCTCTGGATGACAATCTTCTTGGCCTGCTCGGCGGCGGTGATTTTGGCCTCCTCCACGATGTCCATGATGGTGGTCGACGCCTCGGCGCGGGCCTCCTCGGTCATGGCGTCCACCAGATGCTGTTTGGCCTCCTCGGCGCTCATGCCGGCGATGTGTTCCAGCTTGGTGACGCTCTCTTTGTACACCTTCTCCACCTCGGCCTGGCGCTTCTTCAAGGCCTCAATCTGGTTGTTGAGGTTCTCGCTGACACCTTTGAGCTCGTTGTTCTTTTTCTGCAACTCGCTGACCTGCTGGTTGATGTTCTGCTCGCGCTGCTTCAGCTTGTTCTCCTGCTCGCGGATTTTCTGGTTCTGCTCGCTGACGCGCTTGTCGTGTTCGCCTTTCAGCTGCAGATATTGCTCCTTGGCCTGCAGGATTTTGTCTTTCTTGATGACTTCGCCTTTCTCCTCGGCGTCCTTCAACACCTGCTGGCTCTTGGCAAGCAGTTTGTTGCGCAATACGGTGGTGGTGAGCCACATTCCCAGCGCCCCACCGGCTACTACTCCTACTATAATCAATAGTACTGTCATGATTGTTTGTTGTTTTTGTTGTTGCGGGAGTCCGTTGTCCGTTGTCGGGCGATGGGTCAGTCAAGAAAAAGCAAATCCTGCATCGCGGTTTTCCCCGCCGAGAGTTATGGTAAACTCTGGATGATTAGGATTTGAGCGCCGGGCGTATCAGCCATACAACCTACCCGCCCCTGAGCCGACTCGGTTCGTAAATGGTGTTGAGTTTACAAACTGTTTTGGGTCGGATGCAGGATTTGTTCCAGCACGCTGTCGATGGACTGCAGCCTCTGCGCGAGGTCTGTGTCCTTGAACCGCAGCGAGTCTTGTATCTTAGTCAATTGCGTGATTTGCGTCAATGCCACCATTGCCAACAAGTCCTGATGGTCGTTGTAGGCATACTGTTTGCCGTAGCTCTTGGCCTGCGTGTCTATCGTCGTCGCGGCCTTGCGCAGGGCTTCCTCGTCCTCAGCAGACACCCGCAGCTTGTAGGTCCGCCCCAGTATGTTCACAGATGCCGATACCGTCTCCATCTTCGTCAAATCTTTTCTGCTTTCAATATCTCAAGACTTTTGTCAATGGCGCGAATCATCTGATTGAGCTTCAGTTTTATCTCAGCACTCTCGCCTTTCTCAGACAACTTGTTCCCTAATTTTACTAATTTGTTTTCTTCCTTTAATTTATTTATTGTTGTTTCACTGTTTTCCAATGCTTTTTCAAGTTCGCGGCACCTGTCCTCCTTCTCCGTCACCAACCGTCGGAGATGCGTCACCTCCTCTGCCAACTGTCTCACTTTGAACTCTATTCCCGTTACCGATGTCTCGAAATCGAACATTTCTTTCTGTGCCTGTTATACTAAAAAAGCGATGCAAAGATAGCAAATTTTTTTCATATACACAAAAAAATCTGTTTGCCCGTCGTTGCAAATGCATCCAGAAAGCCCTGATTTCTCCCTCGCTTTGGCTTGCCTATGCGTTGTCCCTCATTGGGGAATGAAAAAGTGTAACCATTCTGTGACACCTCTCTGGCTTTGCGATTTTAAAATGCAGTGTACCAACGGCATGAAATGCCTATGAACACCCTGCCATGCCCCTACCAACACCCTATCAAGTCCTACTGTGGTAGGAGTTGGGTAGGAGTTGGTAGGGTGTTGGTAAGGCGATGGTAGGGAGGTGGTGGGGAGAGTGTCCCTTTTTGGTGACAGTCTGTGGGAGGGACAGAAAAAGCCCCGTGCCGATGGGCGACGGGGCATCGTTTTTTTTTGCCGGGAAGAGGCTGATCTGATGGGCTACCAGCGGTTGTAGTGGACGCGGGCGGGGTCCCACTTGTCCTTGGGCTGGGTGTCGCCGTTGGGGTAGCCGACGGGCACCACGGCGTAGGGCACCACGGTTGCGGGCAGCGCGAGGGCTTTCTTGATGGGGTCCATGCGGTCGGGGTAGGGGTAGCAGGCTGTCCAGCAGGCGCCGAGTCCGTAGGCTTCGACGGCCAGCAGCAGGTTCTCGGTGACGGCACCCATGTCGTCGCGCCACAGGTGGTTCACCTGCGTCACGGCCGGCCCGTCGGGGTCCTCGCGCGTTGGGGCGGTGAAGGTGGTGTCGGCGCAGAGGATGAGTACGGCGCCGCTCTCCATGAACTTCTGCATGTTGAAGTTGCCCTCGAAGACGGTCTCGTACTGGCTCTTGTCGGTCATGACGACGATTTGCCAGGGGCGCAGGTCGCGGCCCGAAGGGGCGGCCATGGCGGCCTTCAGCAGGTTCTCCATCACCGCGTTGGGGATGGTATCGCCGTTGTAGGAGCGCACGCTCTTGCGGCTCAGGATGTTCTGCATCACCACGTCGGCTGCGCCGGTGGCGGTCTCTTGCTTGTTGCAGCAGGCAGCCAGCATCATGGCGGCGGCTGTCAGCATAAGGAATGATTTCTTCATTGGTATTGTATTGTTGTTTGGTTTGTGTCGGTGGGGGTGCTGGTGGTGTCGGTCTGTTCTGGCACGATGTCGCCCAGCAGCTGTGGTTCGGGTTCGACTTCTCCTTCGGAAGCGCAGCTGGTGAAGGCTGCCAGCGACAGGGCCACGCCTGCCACTGCAGCGGCCTTGCCGAGGGTCATGCGGCGGTGCAGCTCCTGTTCCAGGTATTTTACCTCGGCTTCGCAGCGCGGACAGGTGCCGTCGCACGGGCCGTCGTACTGGCATTCGTGCTGTTCCAGGGGAATGTCATTTTGTTCGGCTACCTTCTTGCGTATGGACTTCAGCTCTTTACAGATGTCTTTTCCGTTAGTCTTCATATATCAGGTATTTCTTGCGGATTTCTTTGAAATGATTGAGTCCCGGCTGCCACGTGGCGCGGATGTCGGCCTCGCTGAGGCCCTGTTCTATCTGGCGGCGCAGTTCGGTGGTTCCTGCCAGGCGGTCGAAGAAGTTGTTTTTCAGGAAGAACCTGCCCTTCGGTACACGGTGTTGCATTTCCATGAGGTAGCGGAGGCTGAAGGCTTGGGGGGCGGGTTCCTGACGCAGGTCGAGTGTGTCGTGTCCATAGGTGACCCACTCGAAGGGCCAGTCGGTGCCGCGGCCTACGCCGCAAGTGGTGCCCTCGAAGAGGCATAGCGAGGGGTAGAGGGCGATGGCGTGGGTTGTGCGCAGGTTGGGCGATGGCGGCACGGGCAGCCCATAGCCGACGCTGTCGCGCCGGTAGCCCTGCAGGGGTACTACGGTGAGGTTGCAGTCTTTGCCGGTCCAGTGTTCGCCGTTGATCATCCGCGCATATTCGCCGATGGTCATGCCGTAGACCACCGGCACGGGGTGCATGCCCACGAAGGAGCGGCAGTCGGCGGTGTCGAGCACCGGGCCGTCGATGTAGTGGCCGTTGGGGTTGGGGCGGTCCAGCACGAGGAGCGGGATATTGTTTTCGGCGCAGGCTTCCATCACGTAGTGCAGTGTGGAGAGGTAGGTGTAGAATCGGCAGCCCACGTCCTGCAGGTCGAAAATGACCGCGCTCACGTCCCGCAGCTGCTCCTCGGTGGGTTTCTTGTTGTTGCCGTATAATGAGACGATGGGCAGTCCGGTGCGTGGGTCGATGCTGTTGTCGACGTGTGCCCCTGCCGCCGCGGTGCCGCGGAAGCCGTGCTCTGGGCAGAAGATTTTGACGACGTTCACTCTTTGGGCCAGCAGCGTGTCCACCAGATGGGTACTGCCGACGATGGAGGTCTGGTTGCCTACCACGGCTACGCCGCCGACGTCGGGGTTGCGCAGATCATGCACCATGTCGGCGGTGCTTTCGGTCGGTGTCCCGATGATAGACATCAGGTGCTCGGCGCCGGTCCGCAAGGTGGTGGCCTGTGGCTGCGCGCTGCATGAGGCAAGGGCTGCCACCGCCACGATGAATAAAAACAATCTACGGCAATTCACGGTCGGTTTATGAAATTTTGCGTTCACTTATGTCCCGTGTGGCCGAAGCCGCTTGCGCCGCGCTCGGTGTCGGAGAGTTCCTGTACCTCGACGATCTCGGCCTGTTCGTGGCGGGCGATGACCATCTGGGCGATGCGTTCGCCGTCGTTGATGACGAAGTCCTCCTGGCTGAGGTTGATGAGGATGACGCATATCTCGCCACGGTAGTCGGCGTCGATGGTGCCGGGGCTGTTCAGGACGGTGATGCCCTTCTTCAGCGCCAGGCCGCTGCGGGGGCGCACCTGGGCCTCGTAGCCCGCCGGCAGTTCCATGAAGAGTCCCGTTTTGACGAGTCCGCGCTCCATAGGTTTCAGCGTCACCGGCCCTTCCGGCAGGTAGGCCCTCAGATCCATCCCCGCCGACTGTGAGGTCTCGTATTTGGGCAGCGCATGGTGGCTGCGGTTGATAAATTTCACTTGCATATTTCCACTTTTTAAAATGCAAAAATACGCATTTTCCGCGACATGGTGAAAATATTTTTGCCGGATGGATTATTATTCGTGATTTTGCAACGTCAAACTCCAGCTGCACGGCAACGCAATGACTGACCTGCGAGACACCTGTTTGACGGCGCAGGACAACTATATAGCCCTGCACGACTATTTCAAGATGAAATACCGGCAGGGCTATTCTGGCTTATCCCGACGTGCTTACTTCTTGGTCAGCACCTCGTCGATCATGCCGTAGGCGAGGGCCTCTTCGGCGGTGAACCAGTGGTCGCGGTCGGAGTCTTTCTCCACCTGCTCGAAGGGTTGTCCGCTGTGCTTGGCGATGATTTCGTAGAGTTCTTTCTTGAGCTTGAGGATTTCGCGGACGGTGATTTCCATGTCGGTGGCCTGGCCGTCGGCGCCGCCCATGGGCTGGTGAATCATCACGCGGGCGTGCGGCAGGGCGCAGCGGCGGCCTTTCTCGCCGGCGCAGAGCAGTACGCTGGCCATCGAGGCGGCCAATCCGGTGCAGATAGTCGAAACCTTGGGCTGGATGTACTGCATGGTGTCGTAGATGCCCAGGCCGGCGTAGACCGAGCCTCCCGGCGAGTTGAGGTAGATCTGGATGTCCTTCTGCGGGTCCACGCTCTCGAGGAAGAGCAGCTGGGCCTGGATGACGTTGGCCGTGTAGTCGTCGATGGCGGTGCCGAGGAAGATGATGCGGTCCATCATCAGGCGACTGAAGACGTCCATCTGGGCGACGTTGAGCTGGCGCTCTTCGACGATGTAGGGCGTGAGCGAGGCGTTGATGGCCGACGTGTATTTGGCCATGGTGGTGCTGCTGATGCCACGGTGCTTGGTGGCGTATTTCTCAAAATCTGTCATGATACTTATCGTTTGTCTTTGTTCTTGATATTTCTGTTTTGCGGGCAGTCCTTCAGGTCTGCCATCAGGTGCGGCCGTCGTTCCTGGGTGCGCCGGCGGGCCTGTTCCATGCGCCATTCCTCTATCTTGGCGTGGTCGCCGCTCAACAGCACCTCCGGCACTTTCCATCCGCGATACTCTGGCGGACGAGTGTACTCCGGAGGAGCCACAAGGCCGTCTTGGAATGAGTCGCTCAAGGCCGACTGTTCGTCGCCGATGACGCCCGGGATGAGGCGTATGACAGCGTCGCACATCACTGCCGCGGCCAGCTCTCCGCCTGTCAGCACATAGTCGCCGATGCTTATCTCGCGCGTTATGAAGTGTTCGCGCAGCCTCTCGTCCACTCCCTTGTAGTGCCCACATAGCACTATCAAATTCTGTGCCAACGACAGCTCGTTGGCCATAGGCTGCGAGAACATCTCGCCGTCGGGGGCGGTGTAGATGATGTCGTCGTAGTGCCGTTCCTTCTGCAGTTCTTCTATGCAGTTGGCTATGGGTTCTATGCGCATGACCATGCCGGCGGCGCCGCCGTAGGGGTAGTCGTCCACCGAGCCGTAGCGGGTGAGCGAGTAGTCGTGAAGGTCGTGGAACACCACTTCCACGAGTCCCTTCTTCTGGGCTCGCTTGAGGATGCTTTCCTCAAAGAACATGGTCATCATGTTCGGGAAGAGCGTCAGGAGATCTATTCTCATTTCACTTTCAGTTTTTGGCCCTCGCGGAGCACTTTGTTTTCGCTGATGCCGTTGAGTTGGCAGAGTTTTTTCACGGTGGTGCCGTTGGCACGTGCTATCTTGCTGAGGGTGTCGCCCTTACGGACGGTGTAGGTGGCGCCCGACGATGAGTTCTGCTGCTTGGAGGCCTGAGTCCTGGATGCCTGGCTTCCGCCTCCGGAGGCCTTGTCGCTGACGCGGATTTTGTCGCCGGGATGGAGCACTTTGTTGCGGTTGATGCCGTTGAGTCTGCAGAGTTGGTTGACGGTGGTGCCGTTGCGGCGGGCTATTTTTTCCAGCGTGTCGCCTTGGCGCACACGGTACCAGCCGCCGGAGGCTGTGGCGCTGCCCGACGAGGCTGTGGTGCCTCCCGTGGCCACCTTGCGGAACGACGAGGAGGTGAGCGACAATTCGTCGCTGATGAGGTCGTGGGTGGCGCAGCTCACCACGTCCTCTGGGTTGAGGGCGTTGCCCATGTAGCGCACCTCGAAGTGGAGGTGGCTGCCGCGGCTGCGGCCGGTGTTGCCGCAGAGCCCTATGATGTCGCCGCTCTTCACATGCTGGCCCGCCACCACGTTGCGCTTCGACATGTGGGCGTAGTAGGTCTCCAGGCCGTTGGCATGGTGGATGATGACGAGGTTGCCGTAGGAGCGGTTGAGTTTCGAGATGCGTACCACGCCGTCGAAGGCGGCATAGATGGGTTCGCCTGTGGGCAGGGCCAGGTCGAGGCCGTAGTGCCAGCGGCGCCAGCGCGGGCCGAAGTGCGACGAGGGACGAGCCGACAGCGGTGTGGGCCATGTGAACTTCTCGCCTCGGGCGTTGTCGCGCAGGCGTATGCGGATGGGGGTGCTTATGTGGCTCACATCGAGTTTGGGCAGGTGGATGGCGGCGGTGTCGAAACCTTCCAGGAGGATGTCGTCCTCGCTGGTGGCGCCTTCGTCGTCGAGGGTGTAGATGTTGGGCATGTTGTCGTCCTCCTCGTCCTCCTCGCTGCCTTCTTCTATATAAAAAGGGGCTTGGTACAGGTGGCTTTCGGTCTCCTTGTTGTTGCGGCGGTCGATGGCCACGCCTCTGAATTCCTCGTCTTCGTATATAACGTCCAGTTTGTTGACTTTGATTTCCGATTTGTTGTTCTTCTGGTCAGGCACTTCGTTCTGTGCCGATGCCATGGATGAGAGGGTCAACATGGCAAAAAACAGTATGATAGGTGCGATTTGTTTCATTAAACCCAAGTTCAGTATATAGTATGAAAGACTTTGCAAAAGTACGAAAAAAGTGCCATACGCCAAAACACAATAGTCTTAAAAAATCCAAAATAGGTGCTGGAACGTTATTCCGACGGGAAGAAGAAGCCGTCGTTGTTGATGGTGAGGCCTGCGTCGTCGAAGTCGGCTTCGGTGAGCATGCGGATGAAGGAGGCGGCCTGGCAGGAGGGGTCTCTGCGTGGTCCCATGCGGTAGGGCTGGAGGAAGGAGTGGATTTGCCCGTCGACGAGGATACCGTCGCGGTTGATACGCGCGGTGACGAGTGGCGCCAAACCCAGCACCCCTTTCACACTGATGCCCGTGGGTGTACAGAAGTTGCCGAGGCTGTATGCGATGAGGTGTCCGCGATAGAGTTCCATGGCGCGGCATACGTGTGGGCCGTGGCCCACCACGAGGTCGGCACCCTCGTCGATGCAGAAATGGGCAAACCAGCGCAGGTCGCCACGTTTCTCGTTGAGGAACACCTCCATGCTTTCGGGCAGGTGGGCGTAGTCCTTGCCCTCGGCGCCGCCGTGGAAGGAGACGATAAGCAGGTCGCACGAATCGCGCAAGCTGCGCAGGATGCTGCGCACAAGGGTGCTGTCCATGAGGCTGTAGTTGTGGCTGTTGGTTCCGAAGGCGCAGAAGCCGAAGACGATGCTGTCGCGTTGGACGAGAGCCGTGCGGCAGAGGTCGTTGATGCCGGCGTAGGCTATGCCGAGGCTGTCGAGGAGGCACATCGTCTCGATGGCCCCTGCACGGCCGAAGTCGTAGGAGTGGTTGTTGCCGAGGCTGAGGAAGTCGAAGCCTGCATCGCTGAAGAGGGCGGCGAAAGCGGGCGGCATGCGGAAGGAGTAGCAGAGGGCGCAATCCTTTTTGGTGCTTTTGGTGGTGTCGCTGAAGAAGGCGCCTTCGCAGTTGCCCATGGCTATGGTGGCCTGGCGGAGGATGTCTTTGGTGTCGTCGAAGAGCTTGCGGCCGTTGTTGTGGGGCAGTTGCACGGTGGGATAGAGAGTGCCCAGCATCATGTCGCCCACCATGGCGATGGTGTAGAGCGTGTCGTGCTGCGCGGTGTCGGCCGTCGTCAGTGTCAGTCCGGCCTCCTCCACCTCCATGCGGTCGATGAGGCGGCAGGCGCCGAGGTAGCGCTTCTTGTAGTAGGTGTCCTTCGACGAGGTGACACGGATGCCGGTGCTCGAGGCATGGATGAAGTCGAACCATCCGTCGTATATCGCCGTGACGATTCCCACGTGGCCGATGGCCTTCAGGTTGCGCCGTCCGGCGAAAAAGACCAGGTCGCCCACGCCCAGCTCCTCTTTCGCCACCTTGATGCCCAGCTTGTATTGCGGTGCCGCCGAGGGTGGCAGTGCAACCCCGAATTTGGCGTATACATAGCGTGTGAAGCCTGCACAGTCGAAGCCTTTGGGGGTCTTGCCGCCCCAATGGTAGGGCACTCCGAGGTGCTTCATGGCTTCGCCGACGACCGAGTCGGGCTCGATGCACACCAGCGCCGACGTGTCCTGCGCCTTGAGCGGCAGCAGGGCGGCGAGGGTCAGCAGGGCGACGAGGGTGGGTAGTCTTTTCTTCATAGAGCGTGTTGCTTTTAACAGATGTTTTTCAATAGTCGAAAATGATGTGGTCTTCGGCCATGTGGGTCTTCACGCCGTAGACCGTCTGGATGTTCTCCGGCGTCAGCCCTCCGGCCATGTCGCCGTGGTAGAGCATCCGTCCGTCGTGGATGAGCAGCAGGCGGTCGCAGAACTGCAGGGCGAGGTTGAGGTCGTGGATGACGATGACCACCGTTTTGTCCATGCCGCCGAGCAGGCGCATGATTTCCAGCTGGTGGGCGATGTCGAGGTTGCTCACGGGTTCGTCCATCAGCAGCACCGGCGTCTCCTGCGCCAGAGCGCGGGCTATCATCACCCTCTGCATCTCGCCGCCGCTCATCTCGCCGGGCTTGGCGAAGCGCAGATGCCATGTGCCGGTCTGCTTCATGCAGCGCTCCACGATGTCCCAGTCGGCCTGGCTCTCGTTCTGCATGCGCCGCTGGTAGGGGTTGCGCCCCATGAGCACTGTTTCGAAGGCCGAGAACTCGAAGTCCGTCTGCACCTGCTGCCGCACGAAGGCCACCTTCTGTGCCAGCTCGCGGGCGCTGTATTCCTTCACCCTCCGACTGTCGATTTCCGCCGTCCCCGACGTGGGTTCGAGAAGGGCGCCGATGCAGCGCAGCAGCGTAGTCTTGCCGCAGCCGTTGGGTCCCATCACCGCCGTGATGCATCCCTCCTCCAGCCTGGCGCTGATGTCGTCCAGAATGCGCCGCTTCCCAAAATCAACCGTGATATGTTTCAGTTCTATCAAAATCTGTCCTTTCTGTCAAACCTGTCAGTTCCATTCCCTCCCTACAAACCTTTCTTGTTCTTGTAGAGCAGATAGATGAACAGTGGCGCCCCCACCATGGAGGTCAGCGAACCCACGGGCAGTTCGCTCGGTCGCAGCACGGTCCGCGCCAGGGTGTCGCACAGGAGCACGAAGATGGCTCCGCAGAGCATCGAGTAGGGTACCACCTTGCGGTTGTCGGGACCCGCCACCAGGCGCACGGCGTGGGGCACGATGAGTCCCACGAAACCTATCACGCCGCACGAACTCACCGCGAAGGCCACCATCAGCGTGGTGAACAGCAGCAGCACACGTTTCACCTTCTCCACCTCGCAGCCCATGCTCTGCGCCGCCTCGCTGCCTGCCAGCAGCAGGTTCAGGTCGCGGCCATACCACAGCACCACGCCTATGCCCACCGCCGCCACGGGGAGCATCGTCCACACGTCGGCCCACGTCGAGCTGCCGAAACTGCCCATGGTCCAGAAGATGATGCTCTCCATCTTCTCCTGGTTCAGCACCATGAGAAACGAGATGACCGCCGAGATGAGCAGCGTCAGGCACACGCCCGTCAGCAGCAGCGTCGTGGTGTGCAGGCGGTTGCCTATGGAAGCGATGCGGTAGATGAGCACCACCGTCAGCAGCGCTGCCGCCAGTGCCATGCCGCCCACGCCCCAGACATACACCTCCATTCCCAGCAGGATGGCCACGGCGGCTCCCAGCGAAGCCCCGCTGCTCACGCCCAGCACGTAGGGGTCCGTCAGCGGATTGCGGAAAATGCTCTGGTAGGCCGCGCCGCACACACTCAGCACCGCGCCCACCGCCGCGCCCATCAGAACCCTCGGCAGGCGGAGGTCCCAGAAAATGTTCGACCCTTGGGTCATCTCCGACAACGAGATGTCCACGGCGCCGAACATGCAGCTCACGGCCATCGTGGCTGCCAGCAGCACCACCAAGCCCGCCAAAACCCATGGGCTTGCATACGCCCTACAGGCCTTGTCGGCCTTGCCAATCCTGTTGGTCCTGTCTCGCTTCACAAGATATCTTCCATTGTGTACACCCCCGGCTGTGCCGTGGCCAGAAACTCCGCCGCCAGCAGCGCCCCCACGGCCAGCCCCTTGCGGCTGTGCGCCTCGTGGGTCAGCGTGAGGGTGTCTGTCTCGCTGTCGTACACCACTGTGTGCGTCCCCGGCACCTCGCCTTCGCGTATCGAGGCTATCGGGACGCCCTCCTTGTCGCGTCCGCCGTCAGCCACAATCTGCTCCTGCAGCGTGATGGCCGTGCCGCTGGGCGCGTCGAGCTTGTGGATGTGGTGTGTCTCGCTGATGCTGGCGCGATAGTCGTCGCGGCCGCGCATCAGTTCCGCCAGGCGGCGGTTGAGGGCGAACATGATGTTCATCCCGATGCTGAAGTTGGTGGCTGTGAAAAGCCTCCCCTCCAGCCTCATGCATTCCTCGACGACCCTCCCGTAGTCGGCATACCAGCCCGTGGTGCCGCACACCACCGGCATCCCGCCCTGCAGGCAGCGCAGCAGGTTGGCAGTGGCTGTGGACGGCGTGGTGAACTCTATGGCCACATCGGCATCAATCCTCTCGGGCCAGGGGGCGTCATTGTCTATCCGCAGGGTCACGCGGTGGCCCCGCCCGGCGGCTGTCGCCTCGATGGCGTGGCCCATCTTTCCATATCCTATCAGTGCGATATTCATAACCCTGTTATAACGCTCTTCGTGCCTATTTATTGCCACCTGTGCAGGGAACTTTTTGAAACGCCGGAAGTCAAAATTGGAAATCAGCAAGTTATACATCAAAAAATCGACATAACAGTCATGTTTCCAGCCGAATAAGCAAAAAACGAACTTGTAACACGCTGACTCCCAGCACCATCTCCTTACCAACACCGTACCATCTACCTACCATCACCCTACCAAGTCCGACCACGGTAGGAGATGGTAGGGGGATGGCAGGGTGGGGGATGGGCGATGGCAGGGCTTTGGAACCGCGAAGGTATTTTTTGTCCGCCGTCCTCTTTTTTCTGAAAAAAAGTGTATCTTTGCATCAGTAAAACAAGAGAGGATACATCGCTATGGATTTTAAACTCAACACGATAGAAGAGGCTATCGAGGATTTCCGCGAGGGCAAGTTTGTCATTGTCGTCGACGACGAGGACCGCGAGAACGAGGGCGATTTCATCATGGCCGCCGAGAAGATTACGGCGGAGCATGTGAACTTCATGCTCAAGAACGGCCGCGGGGTGCTCTGCGCCCCCATCACCGAGGAGCGCTGCCACGAGCTGCAGCTCGACATGCAGGTGCACGACAACACGTCGCTCCTCGGCACACCCTTCACCGTGACGGTGGACAACCTGGAGGACGGCTGCACGACAGGTGTCAGCATGCACGACCGCGCCAGCACCATCCGCGCCCTTGCCGACCCGGCCACGAAGCCCAC
>JAFVAM010000124.1 GCA_017480525.1 Bacteroidales bacterium
ATGGCTGCAGCGGCCTGACCTCCGTCTCCATCCCCAACTCGGTCACCAGCATCGGAGCATCTGCCTTCTATGGCTGCAGCGGCCTGACATCCGTCTCCATCCCCAACTCGGTCACCAGCATCGGAGCATCTGCCTTCTATGGCTGCAGCGGCCTGACATCCGTCACTATCCCCGACTCGGTCACCAGTATCGGAGAATCTGCCTTTTATGGCTGCCGCGGCCTGACGTCGGTCGTGTTCAATGCTACAAACTGCACCTCTATGGGATCACTAGACCACCCTGTATTTGAGGGATGTACAAACCTTGCGACGCTGACTATTGGTGACAATGTAACCAATATTCCCGACTATGCATTCAAAGGCTGCAGCGGCCTGACCTCGGTCGAGTTCAATGCCACAAACTGCACTTCTATGGGATCATGGTTCTACCATGTGTTTGAGGGCTGTACAAACCTTGCAACACTGACTATCGGTGATAATGTAACAAATATTCCAGACTATGCCTTCTATGGCTGCCGCGGCCTGACCTCCGTCACCATTCCCAACTCGGTCACCAGCACCGGAAGCTATGCCTTCAATGGCTGCAGTGGCCTGACCTCCGTCTCCATCCCCAACTCGGTCACCAGCATCGGAGGCGGTGCCTTCAATGGCTGTAGCGGTCTGACCTCCGTCACCATTCCCAACTCGGTCACCAGCATCGGAAACTATTCCTTCTCTGGCTGTAGCAGCCTAACATCCGTCACCATCCCCAACTCGGTCACCAGCATCGGAGGCAGTGCCTTCGAATACTGCAGCGGCCTGACATCCATTTCCATCCCCAATTCGGTCACCAGTATCGGAAGCAGCGCTTTCCAAAACTGTCGTGGCTTGACTGACATTTCTATTGGCAGTGGCGTAACATCCATAGCGGAATCTGCCTTTGCAGGATGCGACCATGTTATGCAAATGACATGTTCTGCTGCCACGCCGCCCACGGTGGCCGAGGTAAATGCTTTCGACGACATCTATCGCGGCATACCTGTTTATGTTCCCACCGCATCGGTGAGCCTCTACCAGTTGGCCTACGGATGGCGCGAGTTCACCAACTATATGGGTGTCGGCACATATACCGTCACAGCAGAGAGCGCCAATGCAACGATGGGCACGGTGAGTGGTGGCGGCAGCTATGCCGAGGGAGCCGTAGCAACCCTGACGGCCATTGCCAACGCAGGCTATCGTTTCGAACGGTGGCACGACGGCAACACGGATAACCCGCGCATGGTGACGGTCACGGGCGATGCCACCTACACGGCATATTTTGAGGCCGACGAGACCGAGGGGATCGACGACGCTGGTGAAGAGCCGCATGTCGAGGTCTACGCATCCGAAGGTCGCATCCATATCGTGGGTGAGCGGCCTGCCGAGGTTGCAGTCTACGATGCCATGGGGCGCCCTGTGGCCACCATGGCCACAGGCACCAGCACCCCAATGCCCGCAGGCGTCTATCTGGTCAAGGTCGGCACACTGCCGGCGCGGAAGGTGGTAGTGGTGCGATAGGACACAGAAAAGAGCATACGCAAAGTTTTTATGAAGAAAAATTTGGCCACATCGAAAACTCTTCGTATCTTTGCATCTCGTAAGGACGAGGGGAATTGACATCAATTCCGTCCAAAACAGAGAGTTAGGGCAAGTCTTATACGACCAGCTCCCATTGAATCCCCCAGGGTAGGAATACAGCAAGGGTGTTTGGTTGTAGCGGTGCGATATAAACAGCTTGCCCTTTTATAGTGCCTATAGATGATTGGAGCATATATATTGATCACACTCGGCGTGGCCGCTTGGGCTTTCACGGTCCCCTTTGGACGGAGGATGCCCGACAGCCTCATGCGCGGCGTCACCGTCTTCGGCGGCGCTTTCCTGCTTGCCGTCTGCTGCCTCGACCTCCTGCCGGAGGTGGCCGAAGCCTACGGCTGCCACGAGGGCGAACGCCAGCGCGTTCTTGCCATGGCGCCGTTTGTGGCCATCCTCGTAGGCTTCCTTGTCCAGCAGCTGCTCGAAAGCCTCTCGGCCCACGTGGAACACGGCCACATCGAAGATGGCGACGGCCATCACCACCAAGCCACCCTCCTCGGCCTCGTCCTCGGCCTCTCGCTCCACGCACTGCTCGAAGGCATGCCGCTGGTGTCGCAGGACTTCACCGTCGACCGCGGACTGGCGTGGGGCATCGTCATCCACAACATACCCGTGGCGCTCATCCTCGTGGGCCTGATGGTGGACCGCGGCTATGGCTTCTGGCGTGTGCTGCTGCTGCTGACGCTCTTCGGAGCCATGAGTCCGCTGGGTTCACTGCTGAAAATCTATGTGTTGCGACCCAACGACTTCTTCCAGCACATCCTCATAGGCCTTGTGGTCGGCGTGCTGCTCCATGTAGGAAGCAGCATCCTCTTCGACCACAAACGCAACCACTTCTCGTGGCTCAACGTGGGCCTCACGACCGCGGCATTCCTCTTGGCAGCCGTCATCACATTGAAAATAAAACTGATATGACTTCGCAAGAACAGATAAAAGACCTCATCGCGCGCAAGGACGCGCTGCAGAAATTCCTCGACATCGACGCCAAACAAGCCTGGATTGCCGAAGAGGAGAAGAAGACGGAAGCCCCCGACTTCTGGAACGACCCCAAGGAGGCTCAGAAAGTCGTCAAGGGCATCAACTCGCAGAAAAGCTGGGTGACAGCCTTCCGCGATGTGGACACGGCCTGCGGCGACCTCGAGGTGATGGGAGAATTCTTTGAAGCCGGCGACGCCACCGAGGAGGAACTCCTCGCCCAGATAGCCCTCACGCAGAAAAAGGTGGAAGAACTTGAATTCAAGAACATGCTTCGCAACGACAGCGACCGCCTCGACGCCGTGCTCTCCATCAACGCCGGTGCCGGCGGCGTGGAGGCACAGGATTGGGCCGAGATGCTGATGCGCATGTACATACGCTATGCCGAGACCCATGGCTACAAGGTGGCCATCAGCAACAGTCTCGACGGCGAAGGCGCCGGCATCAAGAGCTGCACGCTGCAGATCGAGGGCGAGTTTGCCTACGGCTACCTCAAGAGCGAGACCGGCGTCCACCGTCTCGTGCGCGTCTCCCCTTTCAATGCCCAAGGCAAGCGCATGACGAGTTTCACAAGTGTCAGTGTCACACCGCTTGTCGACGATTCGATTGAAGTGGTGGTTGATATGAGCCGCCTCTCGTGGGACACTTTCCGCAGAGGCGGAGCAGGCGGGCAGAACGTCAACAAAGTGGAGAGCGGAGTTCGCCTGCGCTACCAGTACAAGGACCCCTACACCGGAGCCGAGGAGGAAATCCTCATTGAGAACACCGAGACGCGCGACCAGCCCAAAAACAAGGAGAACGCCATGCGCCTCCTTCGCTCGCAACTCTACGACCGCGAGATGAAACACCGCATGGAGGAACAGGCCAAAATCAAGGCCAGCCAGAAGAAAATCGAGTGGGGTTCGCAGATACGCTCCTATGTCATGGACGACCGGCGCGTGAAGGACCACCGCACCGGCTACCAGACCTCCGACGTCGCCGCTGTCATGGACGGCCACATCGACGAATTCATCAAGTCCTACTTGATGCAGTTCGGCGCGGAAGGCTGATTTCCAGCCCTTCTCAATCAAAAACAGTTTGGCATACAAACGACAAGCCCCAAGCCAGCCCGCCGACGGGACACCACCTTGCAGGTGGCGCGCGTTGGCGGGCTGTTGATTTCTGGTTGATAACATTTTTTTCGACATTATAAATAGTATTAGTAGAAAAGTCGTATCTTTGCAGTTGTGTTCCCATGCTTGGAAACCGATAAAAAACTGATGCACATGAAGATTGACTACAAAGGCACGATAGATTTCGTCGACGGCTGGAGCCCCGAAACCCTCAGGCATTGCCTGGAGGCTGCGAAGCACATCGTGCTCACGGCGCACCAGAACGCCGACGGCGACGCTGTCGGCTCGGTGACAGGACTGTATGCAATCCTTCGTCGCGCCACAAAAGCCTCGCTGACCCCCATGCTGCCCGACGGATGCCCCGACGACCTGCGCTGGATGCCTCACAGCGACCTCATACTCAGCGGGAAGACTGACATCGAACGTTGCCGCCGCGCCATTGGCGACGCCGACCTTATTGTTTGCATGGACCTCAGCGACCTCGACCGCACAGGTGTGTTCGCGGAAATGCTGAAGGAGGCAACAGCTTCGAGACTTCTCTTCGACCACCACATCGGATCCGACAGGGAGAACTTTGCAATCACCGTGGCCGACCCGGAGATTTCGAGCACCTGCGAACTCATCTTCTGGGCCATGAAACTCACCTTCGGATGCAATGTCATAGGTCCCGATGCAGCCAAAAGCCTCTACGCCGGAATATGCACAGATACAGGCACCTTCAGCTATAGCAACCGCCACAAAAGCCTCTACCTCGCCGCCGCCGAACTTTCGCAGATGGGCATCGACCCTATGGAAATCAACCGCGACATCAAGAATGTCTTCACCGTCAACAGGCTGAAATTCTTCGGCTACGCCATGAGCCAGCTGCTGGAGGTCTACCCTCGCCAAGAGGCTGCGCTGATGGTCATCGGTCGTGAGGACACCGACCGATACGACGTCGAGAGCGCAGACCTTACGGGCCTCGTCAACGAGGTGATGAAACTGAAAGACATAGACTGCGCGGTGCTCATTCGCGAGGAGAAAGACCGCGTCAGGCTGTCGCTGCGATCGAAATGCCATGTCGATGTCAACCGCCTGGCCCACCAGCTCTTCGGCGGTGGCGGCCATGAACGCGCCGCCGGTGCCACCAGCACATTGTCCCTCGAAGCCACGGTAGAAAAAGTAAAATCAACACTTCAACTGAATTGACGGAAAGATATGAGATACAGTGTGTTCATAGCGATGACTTGTTTGGCGTCGATGTTTGCCGGGTGCCGCGATGTTCCCGTGGTCGACCTGCCATCCAACAACGGCGACACGCTGAAAGAACACATGATTAACGCCAACCGCCACATTGCCAACAGCGAAGCGCTGCAGATTGCCGAGTATGCCCACCGTCGAGGCTGGGAAATGACGCCCCTGTCAGGCGGCACATGGCTGCTTGAAGTCAAGGCCGGCCATGGCGTAAAGGTGGAATTCGACGACACCGTCAGTATCCGATATCGCATGGAAGCGCTCAATGGAACAGTGCTTTACGCCGAAAAAGAGGAGACCGTCCTTCCCGGACGGCTACAGCCCACGCGCGGACTCGCCGTGGGGCTGCTGGCCCTTCGTGAGGGCAGCCGCGCCTGCGTCATCGTTCCCTCGGAGCAGGGCTATGGAGTGGCAGGCGACGGCAACGCCGTGAAAAGCCGCTTGGTGCTGGTTTACGACGTGGAGGTGCTGACAGTGAACAAACAGAAAAAATAACAAAAAACAAAGTTCATAACACAATATCATGAGAAAAAGTTTCAAAGTGGCCACCATGCTTGTGGCCGGAGCAACGATGCTGGCGGCCTGCGCCAACAGAGAAGGTTTCAAGCGGACTGACAATGGCTTGTATTACAAGTTTGAACGCCAGAACCCCGACGGACTGCAGCTGAAAGAAGGCGACGTGATGGTGGGCGAGATGACCATCCGACTTGACTCGACAATCCTTTATACCAACAAAGGCAATGTCGGTCGCATTGCAGAGTCGCAGCCTGTCACACAGAATTTCGAAATCAAGATTGGCGAAGGTCTCCTGATGATGCATGTGGGCGATGTGGCCACCTTTGCCATGGATGCCGACACCGCTGCCAAATATGTGCAGCGCGAGTTCATGCCCGCCGGATACAAAGAAGGTACGGGACAGAAGTTCTACTATGAGATTAACCTTCAGGACATCATCACCAGAGACGAAGTGGCTCAGGAGCGCGCCAACATCGAGGCTGCCATGGAAGAACGCCGGATGAGCGAACCTGACGACATCGCCGAATACATAGAGGCCAACAAAATCACCGCCCAACCCTCCGCCAACGGACTTTACGTCATCGTGAAAAAACGCGGCAACGGTCCCAAGGTGGCCATGGGCAAAGAGGTTTCGATGAACTACACAGGCCGCCTGCTAGACGGCACCATCTTCGACACCAGCGTGGAGAGCGATGCCCGGAGCGGCGGCATCTACGACGCTCGCGCCCCCTATAAACCCATCACCTATGTCGTCGGACGAGACAAACTCATCGACGGATGGGAGCAGGGCGTCATGGGTCAGGCGGAAGGCACTGTCCTTCAGCTCGTCATTCCTTCGGCCTTGGCTTACGGTCCCCGCCAGAAGGGCAAAACCATTCTCCCCTACTCTCCCCTGACGTTCGACATCGAGATTGTCTCCGTGAAATAAATACATAGATTAGAAACTCCCCCATACTAAAAAACGTTCAACATGAAAAACATTGTTATTTTTGGCGCTCCCGGTGCTGGCAAAGGCACCCAGAGCGATTACATCGTGGAACACTACGGTCTGACACATGTCTCCACCGGCGACCTTCTCCGCAAAGAGATTGCCGACCGTACCGAACTCGGCCTCCGCATCAAAGGCATCATGGATGCCGGACAGTTGGTGAGCGACGACATCGTCGTGGAGATGATAGACAAAGCCATTGCTGCCGACACGAAGGGCATGCTCTTCGACGGCTTCCCTCGCACCGTGGCCCAGGCCGAGGTGCTGGATCAGCTGTTGGCAAAGCATGGCCGCAGCCTCACCTGCATGGTGCAGCTCGAAGTCCCCAAGGAAGAACTGATGCGCCGTCTGTTGGAACGCGCCAAAATCCAAGGCCGCGCCGACGACAACGAACAGACCATCAACAACCGCCTGCAGGAATACAACAACAAGACCAAGCCCGTGGCCGACTACTATGCCAAGCAGGGCAAGCAGTGCCTCGTCGACGGCCTCGGCTCCATCGACGAGATCGCCGCCCGCGTGCGACAGGCCATCGGCTGATGACGTTTTTTATTGCTGACAACATTAATTAATTTATGTACAAGTCATTGGAGATATGTGCAGGTGCAGGAGGCCAGGCTCTGGGGCTGGAGCAAGCCGGCTTTGAGCACGTTGCACTCGTAGAATATGAGCAAGAGTATTGCGACTGCCTACGAGCCAACAGGCCTGCCTGGAATGTCATATGCCAGGACTTGCATAAGTTTGACGGCACAAAATACAGGGGGCAGATAGACCTGCTTTCCGGCGGAGTTCCCTGCCCCCCTTTTAGCGTTGCCGGAAAACAGTTGGGTGAGGCCGACGAGAGAGACCTTTTCCCGGAGATGCTGCGCTTGGTGAAAGAAGTGCAGCCTCGCGTTGTGATAAACAAAAGCATGCCGTATGATAGGGAATGCCTTCCCCCCACCGGTGGCAAAAGCTGTTGGGTTGGAAATCAAAAAGGTTTTACTCAATGATGACATTACTAACCAAAGCCAGAATGCAGTTTCATGAGGCTTTGGTTGAAGGAAAAAGGTTGAAAGACATCAGCGACCTACCACTCGATTTGGCTGTTTAAAAAAAAGAATCCTATGACCAGCAACTTTGTTGACTACGTAAAGATATTGGTACGCTCGGGCAAAGGGGGCGCGGGAAGCGCCC
>JAFVAM010000125.1 GCA_017480525.1 Bacteroidales bacterium
CTACGCCAGCTTCCGCACCCTCGACGTCCAGCAGCCCGAAGGCATCGACGACGTGGCCTCTGCGGCCATCCGCCTCTACCCGAACCCCGCCACGACGAGCGTGACGATAGAGGGCGTGGAAGGCAACGCCACGGTGACGATAGTGGACATGAACGGCCGCGAGGTCTACAGCGCCGGAAGCGCGCAGTTCGCAGCCCACAGCACCATTGACCTCACGGGTCTTGCCCAGGGAGCCTACTTCGTGCGCATAGCCACGGAGCAGACCACCGCCATCCGCAAGCTCATCGTGAGATAAGAGGTACGCGGGCGGATCGCCTGCGCACCAGACAACCCCGGCAGGGGCGACAGGAGGAAAATCTCCCGTCGCCCCTGCTTTTTATACTCCCACGTGCAGGATGCCTGTGGACCGAACCTACTTTTTTCATGGGAGAATGGTCTGTCTCTTGTCCCCAGTGGGATGAGGAGTTCGTGGACTGATGGACGTAGAATCCGAGAGAGGGTGGCAAAAAAATATTTGCACATTAGAGGAATTTTTTGTTACTTTGTAGATTGAGAATTGAGCTGAAAATATATGTAAACCGTTATAAATCAAATCAAAAGTATGAAAATTAGATTAAAAAAACTGTTGCCGTTGGTGATTATGGCCGGTGTTTTGGCCATGAGTGGGGTGCAGGTGAGTTGCAAGAGTTCTGACGGAGTCAACATGTATGAGCGGCAGCAGACGAACAAAGGCCGCAAAGTGAAATCGAACATCAAGGTGAAAGGAACCAACAAATCTAACAGTCACACCACGCGTACCTACTGATGCAAAGTGCCCTTTATCCTCTGAAGTTCCTCCCACTCTATAAGAATGTCCTTTGGGGTGGCAATCGACTTAAAGACTATGGCTTCAACTATGATCCGCTGCCCAACTGCGGCGAGTTGTGGGTTCTTTCCTCCGTGGATGGCAAGGAGTCCGTCATCGCCAATGGATTCCTGGCGGACAACACCCTCAACGAAGCTATAGAGATATACATGGGTGACCTGGTGGGCGACAAGGTCTTCGCCCGCTATGGCACACAATTCCCTCTGCTTTTCAAGGTTATCGATGCAGCCAAGGATCTCTCCATCCAGGTGCACCCCGAAGACGATTTGGCACAGCGGCGCGGCATGCCCTATGGCAAGACCGAGATGTGGTATGTCATGGAGGCCAATGCCGGGGCGCGGCTCATCAGCGGTTTCCGTCGCGACACCGACCCCGACGAGTACCGCCATGCCCTTGCGGCGGGGTGTCTGGAGGAACTGCTGCACAGCGAGGAACCTGTGGCAGGCGATGTCTTTTTCATCCCTGCAGGGCGTGTGCATGCCTTGGGCAAAGGCCTGATGGTGGCCGAGATACAGCAGACTTCGGACTGCACCTACCGCATCTATGACTACAACCGCCGTGATGCCGACGGCAACCTACGGCAGCTGCACACCGAGGAGGCCATGGACGCCATCGACTTCGGCGGCATACGCGGCCATGCATCCACACGCTATGCTGCGTGTCCCGACACCACCACGACCCTTGCAGCCTGCCCCTACTTCATCACGAGCCTGATACCACTCACGCGACCCATGCGCAAGAACCTTGAGGACATGGAGAGTTTCGTGGTATACTTCTGCGTGGAAGGGCTTGCCGCGGTGAAGTCCATGGACCACATCGTACCCCTGCATGCTGGAGAATGTGTGCTGGTGCCTGCTGTGGCCGAAAGTGTGGAACTCTTCTGCGAGGGAGCGGCAAAATTGCTTGAGGTGACGATAGATACCTCCGATTGGAACGACGTTCCTCCCACCGCCTGGGAGAGGATTGAAGGGTTCGAGGGCTGACTCTTCGGCAGCCCCACTACATGATAGAAGAAGACCACGACTGATGTCGCGGCCTTCTTTGTGGAGTAGATGGGACTCGAACCCACTACCTTTTGATTGCGAACCAAATGCTCTACCAGATGAGCTACTACCCCGTGGTTTACTAAAAAAGGGCTTTTCAGCCCTTCTTCTGTGGAGTATATCGGAGTCGAACCGATGACCTCTTGCATGCCATGCAAGCGCTCTAGCCTACTGAGCTAATACCCCGTTTTTCTCTCTCGAAATCGGGTGCAAAAGTACACACTTTTTTTGAACTGGCAAAATATTTTTTTCATCCAGTGCTTTTATTTCTGTTGTGGTTGTTGATTATCAATGTTTTGTTGAATTTAATTTTTTTCATTGGATGTCCCAGTTGAAGCCTTCGAAGGGGTGTTGCCGATCGAAATTTTGCTCTTTTGAGCGTTCTTGCATGCGCTTGATGCGCTTCATTCCCCAGCGCCACATCATGACGTCGAAGACGAGGAACACCAGCATCAAAACCCCTGATATGGCCACGCCTATCGACACCTCGTCCTCGAAGCCGTCGGTGAGGGCGTCGCTCACCATGAGAAGGGCGTCGTAGGTGCCGTGGAGCAGGAAAGGATAGAGGAACGCACGGCGGAGGTGGACGTTGCGGTTGGGGAGGTCGAACTTGGCCAGCGAGAGGTGGTAGCCCATGATGACAGCGAAGAGGAAATGTGCCGGCACGGCCAGCAGGCCGCGCGAGAGTGCGATGGCCATTGGGTCGTTGCTACCGACGACATACATGATATTCTCCACACAGGCAAAGCCCAGTGAAAGGAAGGTGGCATAGACGATGCCGTCGAAGTACTCGTCGAAATAGGGGCTTTTCCACACCACCCACATCAGGAGTGCCAACTTGCAGAGTTCCTCGCTAAAGCCGGCAACGCAATAGCCGTCGAAGATGCCACCGAGCACGGGCTGCGAAGGGGTGAAAGTCTGGAGGAGCATCTCCATGATTGATGCTGGGATGACGCTGAGGCATCCGACGAAGAAGAGCTTCGTCAGCAGGGCGGTGGGTTCGGGATGGTATTTGTCCTTGCGATAGATGAAAATCAGGAGGAGGACTACCGGCAGGATGGCGGAGATGAAAGTTATACTCATAACGATGGTGTTGATTGTTGGTTCATGTTTTGTATGTCGGCACGTATGCCTTGCCGTGTGCCACGCCGGGCAAGCTCGGCCTCTACGAGGGCAGGCACCTCCTCGTTGCGCAGCAGGCGGCCGTCGCTGCGGCGGAAGGAGCGCTCCGGGCAGGCCTGGAAGCGTGGCGGCACCTCGCCGGCCAGACGTTCCACCACCATGTCGGGCCGCAGGCGTTCCAGCAGGTCGCAGACGAGGGCTATATATTCTTCCAGCGCAAACTGCGGCAGCAATTGGCGGAAAGCCTCGTCGTCGCGATACTGGTGCTCCATGGCGGTGCCTTTGAGGATTTGCAGCTGGTGGAACTTGACGGTGGTGAGGGGCAGGGCGTTGAGCATGGCGGCCTCGGCGAGGATGTCGTCGCGGCTCTCGCCGGGCAGGCCGAGAATGAGATGGCCACCCACGGGCAGGCCGCGTTCCGCCGTGGCGCGGATGGCAGCGGCGGTACATGCGAAGTTGTGGCCACGGTTCACGGCTCGGAGGGTTCGGTCGTGGCAGCTCTCGATTCCATATTCCACAGCCACATAATAGCCCTGTGCTGCATAGCCCGCCAAGAGGTCGAGCACCTCGTCGCCCACGCAGTCGGGTCTTGTTCCTACCACCAGTCCCGTCACGTCAGGGTGGCGCAGCGCTTCGTCGTAGCGTTCGCGAAGGATCGCCGTAGGGGCGTAGGTGTTGCTGTAGGCCTGGAAGTAGGCTACATAGCGCGCTGCGGAGCGGTAGCGGCGGCGATGGAAGTCAATGCCCTCGTCGAGTTGCGCGGTGACGGTGGCCACACGTCGCAGATAGGAGGGGCTGAAAGCCTCGTTGGCACAGAAAGTGCATCCTCCTGTGCCGAGCCTGCCGTCGCGGTTGGGACACGAGAAGCCTGCATCGACGGAGAGTTTCTGCACCCTTGTGCCAAACCGCTGGCGGAAATAGTCGCTATATGCGTTGTATCGCATCTTGCCATGCTATTTTTCGGGGTGCAAAGTTACTATATTTTTTTGATGTAGTAGCCACAAGTGATAATTTTTTTGTATTTTTGCATTTCAATACATTTATGTTATGGGACAGCAATTGTTGATATACAATACTTTGAGCAGGCAGAAGGAACTCTTCCGCCCCATCAATGAGGGTCATGTGGGCATGTATGTCTGCGGCCCGACGGTCTACGGCGACGGCCACTTGGGCCACGCCCGCCCTGCCATCACCTTCGACGTCGTCTTCCGCTACCTGCAGCACATCGGCTACAAGGTGCGCTACGTGCGCAATATCACCGACGTGGGACACCTGGAGCACGACGCCGACGAAGGCGAGGACAAGATTGCCAAGAAGGCGCGCCTTGAGCAACTGGAACCCATGGAGGTGGCGCAATACTACACCAACCGCTACCATTCCGCCATGGATCGCCTCAACGTGCTGCCCCCCAGCATCGAACCCCACGCCAGCGGCCATATCATGGAGCAGATAGCCCTTGTGCAGAGCATCCTCGATGCCGGCCTGGCATACGTGAGCAACGGCAGCGTATATTTCGACGTGCGCAAATATCAGGAGGACACGCACAAGTACGGCCAACTCAGTGGTCGTGTCATCGACGAGATGCTGGCCACCACACGCGAGCTTGACGGCCAAGAGGAGAAGCGCTTCCCCAGCGACTTCGCCCTGTGGAAAAAAGCCTCGCCGGAACACATCATGCGCTGGCCCTCGCCCTGGAGCGACGGCTTCCCCGGCTGGCATGCCGAGTGCACTGCCATGGGCGCCAAATACCTCGGTTCGCCTTTCGACATCCATGGCGGTGGCATGGACCTCGTTTTCCCGCACCACGAGAGCGAGATAGCCCAGTGCGTAGCCTCCACCGGCCACGCCCCATGCCGCTACTGGATGCACAACAACATGATTACCATCAACGGTCAGAAGATGGGCAAGAGCCTGGGCAACTTCATCACCCTCGACGAGTTCTTCACCGGTAGCCACAAGCTCCTCGACCAGCCCTACAGCCCCATGACCATCCGCTTCTTCATCCTTCAGGCCCACTACCGCAGCACCGTTGACTTCAGCAACGAGGCCCTCCAGGCTGCCGAGAAGGGTTGCTCCAAGCTCATGGAGGCCTACAAGGCCCTGGGTCGCATCGCCCCCACTCAGAATGCAGAATCCGGAATTCAGAACTACCGTCAGCTATGCTACGACGCCATGAACGACGACTTCGCCACGCCCACCGTCATCAGCCACCTCTTCGAGGCCGCCAAGACCATCAACGGTGCCGCCGACGGCAAGGTGAAGCTCTCGCAGGCCGACATCGACGAGCTGAAGGGCGTCTTCGACACCTTCCTCTTCGACATCCTCGGCATGCGCGATGAGGCCTCCGAGGGGGGCAACGGCCAGCTTGAGGACGGACTGATGCAGATCATCCTCGACATCCGCGCCGCCGCCAAGGCCAACAAGGACTGGACCACCAGCGACAAAATCCGCGACAGCCTCAACGCACTCGGTGTCACCGTCAAAGACGGCAAGGATGGTGCCACATGGCAGATATAAGACAGAAACACAGGCGACATGAAAAAAACACTCCCACTACTGATGGCAGCCGCTGGCTTGCTGTGCTTTTCCGCCTGCAGCGACGAGCCATCGGTCGACCGCATCAAAGGCTCCTACAACTGCGAAGCCCAGTTGTTCACCCGCTACCAGAAAAACGGCAAGTGGCGTGATACCTCCTACGTCTACCGGCTGGACAACAGCGTGGTCATCGCCAAGGTCGACGACAACACCGTCAGTGTCAAAGCCCACAGCAAGAAATGGGGAGACGCCGTGGTGGAAAACGTCGGATGCTCCGACTTCGACTATGAAGCCAGCTTCGGCGGCACCGGCACCTACACCCTCTCCAACCACAGCTACCCTGCCGACATCTCCGGCACCGTCAGCTACGAAACACGCAGAATGGCCGTCAGCGTCCGCGTGAACAATTATCCCAACAGCGGCGGCAAATACATCATTTCGTTCTCCAACAGCAGTTATTGATTATGAAAAAAACAGATTGGTTACTCATTCTTTGCGTGGCTGCAGTGGCTGCGCTTTTCGCCATCCCGCAGACGCGCTGCGCCGAAGGTTTCGGCTGGGCCACAGACAACCACCCCTACATCATGGCCTTCTTCAAGTTTGCCATCCTCGCCACTTTGGGCGAGATGCTGGCCCTGCGCATCCGCGAAGGAGTCTACAACAAGAAAGGCTTCGGCGTCCTGCCTCGCATGATGGTGTGGGGCTTCCTCGGCATGTGCATCGCTATGGCGATGACTATCTTCAAGAGCGGTGTGCCTGTGTTCCTCGAGAGCGTAGGCGGCTGCGAGCGTGGCTCGCTGGCTGCCATTTTCACCGCGCCGGAGTTCACTTGGGGCAAATTGGGTGTGGCTTTCGCCGTCAGCGTGCTGATGAACAGCATCTTCGCCCCAGTGATGATGACTTTCCACAAGTGCACCGACATCCATATCCTCGACAACGGCGGCACCGTGGCAGGTCTCCTCAAACCCATGAAGATGCGCGAGATATTCCGCGAGAAAATCAACTGGGATGCACAGTGGAACATCGTCATCAAGAAGACCATCCCCCTCTTCTGGTTCCCGGCACACACCATCACCTTCATCCTGCCCTCCAACCTACAGGTGCTCTTCGCTGCCCTCCTCGGCGTGGCGTTGGGACTGATACTCGCACTGGCCGGAGGAGGAAAGAAATGAAGCGGACACTGGTATTGACAGTTCTACTAATACAATTAGTACAACTGGAGGCGCAAAGCCCATTCAGCCTCAGCTGGCACGGATTCGTCAACCCCCACTACTATGCCGACAGCCGCTCAGTGGTCGGCGGGCGCGAGGACATGATGCTCTTCTACCCCAAGCCCGTCCTCCTCGACAGCCTCGGGCGCGACATCAACGACGGCTGGCAGGCCGACATGCTGGCCATCACCGCACGCCTCGGCCTCCGCATCAACGGTCCCGAGATGCTGGGTGCCAAGACATCGGCCTACATCGAGGGCGACTTCACCGGCTCCACCAACGCCACCATCAACGACCTGCGCCTCCGCCATGCCTACATCGACATGGTGTGGGAAAAGCATATCACCCGAAAAAAAGGCAATCTGGATGTAGACATTATCGCCAGCCGCCATCGACTGCTGGCTGGCCAGTATTGGTACCCCATGGTCATCCACGAAATTATGCCTATGACCAACCCTCTGAACATGGGTGCCCCTTTCCACTGCTATGCCCGCCAGCCGCAGGTGCGCTACGAGTATAGAAACGCTCTTGGCCTCGAAGCCGTGGCTGTGGCCTCGTGGCAACTCGACAACATGAGCCAGGGACTGCTGGACGGTGTTCCGACCCCTAACACCCTCTTCGCTCGCCATAGCCTCATCCCCGAGCTCAACGCCCAGCTGCGTTGGAACGCTGTAGATCTGTTCCTCTTCGGTGTTGCTGTCAACCTCAAGACTATCCAACCCATTGTGCCCGACCCGCAAGGCGACCTGCACAGTTCCTTATCGTGGTCGGTCTTTGGTAAATACAGCTTCGGTCCCGTGACTGTCAAGGCACAGACACTGCTCAACAACAGCCTCTACGAGGGTTGCTCGCTGGGTGGCTACTTGATGCTTGCCGACAGCACCTTCCAGGACTGGCACTTCAACACTGTGTGGATGGATGTAGAAAAAAACACAGGCCATTGGCGTCCTGGCCTCTTCCTCGGCTTTGCCAAGAACACAGACTATGGCCGCCATGCCGATGCGCTGCACATCTTCGGACGCGGACACGACATCGACATGCTTTGGCGCGTGCAGCCTCGCCTCACCTACACCACCCTCAACGGCCTCTCCTTCACTGCCGAGGCGGAATACACCAGCGCCGATTACGGTGGCGCCGCCGACCCCGTGGGCAATCTGCGCCTGTCGTTGAGCATGGTCTATGCTTTCTGATGGCTATTTCGTAAGCATCTGCCGTTGAGCGTCGGCCACAATCTCCGCGTGGTCGAAGGCCAGTGTTGGCAGTGCTGCCAGCGGCCACCAGCGCACCTCGGCGGCATCGTCGCCGGCATGCGGTTCTCCTTTCGCCGACGGCCACGCTCCTTGCACCAGGAAAGCTGCTGACACCGTGCGTCCCCGTGGGTCGCGTTCAGGTGCACTGTAGACACCCACGAGGCGGATGTCCTCTTCGCCCACGACGAGGCCGGTCTCCTCTTCCAGTTCGCGCACTGCGCAGCGCTCAAGGCGCTCGTCCATCTCCATGAAGCCGCCGGGCAGCGCCCAGCAGCCTTTGAAGGGTTCGCTGCCGCGACGCACAAGCAACAACTCTCCCCTTTCATTCGCCACGATGCAGTCCGCCGTCAGCATCGGACGTGGGTAATCGTATGTATATGAACCTTTTGTAGCCATTGCGATAACGTTTTGCACGTTGCAAAGGTACAAAAAAAACAGATATGCCGGTCTGTAAAATCACATGTCCCGTGCAAAAGAGGCCGAACTATGTTAAAGGACGTTAAAAACGCCCTTTCCCCGACTTTCCAACACCCTGTCATGTCCTACTGTGGTAGGAGTTGGTAAGGAGATGGTAGGTGTTTGGTAAGGTGAACGTAGGGTATTGGTGGTGGGCGGAGGTGGGGGAATGGACGGGGAGGGCAGGGGAGGGGCTGGA
>JAFVAM010000126.1 GCA_017480525.1 Bacteroidales bacterium
ATGCTGTGGACGAAGCGGCGGAAGCCCTCCGTGTAGTTGTCCACCGTGGTCAGCAGGTCGTGTATATCCACCTTGCTTTTCTCTAAAAGCGGCACCACCACCTTTATCTTCTCCACCGTGGGGGTCTCCTCCGACAGCAGGCTCATAAGCTTCTCCATGACATCACCCAATTGCGGCGTACTCATGCTGCTGTGGGTCACCGTCCACAGCGGCAAGCCGGGAACCTCCTTGCAATATTGCTGCATACCCCACCTTGCCATGGCGAAACTGTTCACCACCGTGCCAGCCATGCCTGGCACTTTGGCAAACGTGAATATCTGCACCAGCAGTTCGGTGATGCGGCTTTCCTCCTTTGAGCCGAAGCGAAGCAGGAGGTTCTTGTTTTCCATGCTGCTCCCCTCTTGCCATTGCTTGAAGAGTATGGCTATCATATCTTCCAGTTTCTCTTCGGAGATCACCTGCGAGGTGCTGGGCACAAAGAGGTCTTGTCTGTGCCGGCGCAAGGCGTATGCTACGGCAGCATAGCATGCAGAGGTCTGGAACATGCCGTAGGGTGGCTTCAGCAGGTCTGCCAGAACTTCGCTCAGGTAGAAGCGGTCGGCATACTCTTTCCTCGCCTTATCCATGCATTCATCCACCTTGCGGCACACCGCAGCCAGCCACGACCCACCCTTCAGCATGGTGTCGCTCATCTGGCATCCATCGTCAATCAAGTTGTTGTCGTTGTATTCAAACACGCGCTTGGCTGGCGTGTTGCTTCCTTTGAAGGCGAGCAGCTGCTCCCTCGTCTTGGCTTCCATCACCTGCTTGGCCAACGATAGCGCAGACCCCACCTTGAAGAAGGTGGAGCTTTCCGACCCGTCGCGATAGCTCTTCACATGCTCGAAGCCTTGGCTGAATATCTTGTACGAAATTGTGGTGTTGATGAAGCGTGGCACGTTGTTTACCACACCGTCGCTATACCGCATGCCTTCGAAGTAGAGGCTGTACGAGCCGCCCAGCAGGCTCTGCATCCACCCCACGATGTGCTGCTTCGACTGCCGCTCGGCCTCGTCAGCTTCCTTCTCGTTGAAGTGTATCTTGGCCACCTTGTAGTTGGTCTGCTGCTGGATGAACTGGGTGCGACTCTTCTCGCCCAGCACTGCGTCGGGCAGCAGCACAATCAAGCCCGGGATATTGTCGGAGAGGTCTTTCAAGCGCTGCATCACGCCGTCGCGTGCCTCGTCGGTGAGCGAAAGCACTATGGCCATGTGCAGGTGGTTGGGCTTGTCGCTCACCAGCTTCTGCATCATGCTTTTCATCAATGCCTCGTTGTCCTCGGCCGAGCAGAGCGACACCTTGGCCGGGCGGTTGAGCAAACCCTTGCTGTTCTGTGTGCTTGCGGGGGCGAACATATTCAGCAGCACGCTGTATTGCTCGCGGTTGTATTCCAAGAACTTCACCGCAGCGTTGTATTGTGCCTCCACTTTTTGCTTCTCCTGCTGCATCTCCTTGGGGTCGTAGCTCGAAGAGGCAATCTTGTATTCGCCCATCACGTTGCGGTTCACAATGTCGCTTTTGTCGAGCCAGTCGAGTACTGTGGGCAAGGCATTGCCAATATGATTGTCGTCGGCAAAGAGGAAGCGTATATTCTCGTCGTTGGGTACAATCAGGCGCGAGCTGCCATCCTTGTCGAAGCCCATTCCCAGTGCGTTGAGCAGCAGGATGGCTTTGAACACACGCAGATGCTCCGCCCCCTGCTGCTCCACACGGTCGCGGTAGGTGTTGTAGGTTGAGAGGAACATGCCGCAACGGCTGTCGGCCTCGAACTGCGGCAGGAAGAAGTCCCATAGCCGCTCGGCGGTGAGCAGCACGCGGTCGTCGTAGGTGTTCTCATCCTTAATGAAGCCCAGGAAGCCATGCTCTTCGTCGTTCATAAACAGCAGCACGCTGCGGTTGGCCGAGCCAAGCCAGTTGCTCATCTTCGAGCAGAGGAAGGCCGTGTAGGGATGCAGGGGGAAGAGTTCCTCGATGTTCTGCCGCTCCTCCTCGTTCCCACCGCAGAGGTGCGCGAAGAGTTTGCCCATGTCCTTCTCCATGTTGTAGCGCATGATGTTCAGGTCATATTTGCTCTTGGGCGAGAAGGTGTGGCGCATGATGTGGTAGGTGCTCACGTTATCCATTTCATAGTGGATGGCATCGAAGCGGTCGCTGATCTTGTTGTTGTCGCTGCTGTTCTCCACGCGGTGCGAGATGAGGAAGAGGAACAGGTTGGCATGCTTGCTCTTCTCGGCTATGTTTTGCAGCACATTCTTGATGTCGCTCTTGGTGGTGTCTATCACCGAGGTGAACTCGTCCCAGAAGATAATCAGCCCGTCGGCTATGCCCATCTGCTCTATCTTCTGCTCCACCTCCTGCAGCCAGTCGCTGATGTTCTCGGTGCTGAGGTAGATGCTGTGCTGCTCGTGCAGCGCACGCTCCAGCTGCATGTAGGTCTCGCTGTCGTCCTCGGCGAGGCGTTTCTTCAACCTCTCTGTCGTCCTGGCCACGGCACGCAGCTGCATGTCGTTCTCCAGCACCTCGCCCACTATCTTCTCGTGCTGCTCCACGTATGCAAGCGCCGTGGCAAAGTCGCTGCCCACGGTGATGCTCTCGTAGCCTGCCGTGCGCAGGGCTTTCATGGTCTCGCGCTGGAGCGACAGCTTGAAGCGCGGCACGTCGTACGAGCCTTCCACGCCTTTGATGGTTACCGCAAAGTAGCGTTTCTTCTTGCGCAGGGCAATCAGCTTCTCGCGGAGGTCTACGTCGGGTATCTCGTCCACATAGTTGCCTATCGCCTCCATGGGGTCGCAGAGCAGGTGCTTCACCACCGCGCTGGCGTGGCTCTTGCCTGTGCCGAAGGTGCCGCGCAGCCACACGCTGTAGCGTTTCGTGGGTTCGGTGGCCGTGAGGTCGTTCAGCGTGCTGCGCAGCAGGGCGCAGAACTGCTTGGTGGGGATAAACGACTTCCAAGCCGTCTCCGACTGCTCGGCCGTGATGTCGTACACCGGCAGGAAGTCTTCCTGCATACGGATAAAATCGCTGTATCGTTGTGCCATATCTCTCGTTGTTTTATTGTCATATATCAATTATAGCAGCATGCGCAGCACGTCGATGGAGGTGAGGTCACGACGGAGGTTGATATTGTCGAGACCCATGTTCAGCTCCACACTCAGCACGCGGTTGCCCTCTTCTTGCAGCGAGCGGAGCTTGCGCTCCAATGCCTCGCGCTCTATGCCGAACTGCCGCACGATGCCCTCCTTCTGCTGCTCGTTGTACAGCTCGCCCAGCGTCAAGTCCCAACGCCCTGCCTTCTCCGCATAGCGGTAGAGCGAGTAGGCCGTCGCCACCAACGAGAGGTCGTTGTACGGCTCACGGTAATAGTATGGCTTCCCTTTCTCCTTTCGTACATCTCCCACCTTCAATTGGCGACCAATAGGGCTGCTGTTGAGCGTGTCTTGCAGCGATGCCAACGCATTCTTCCTGACCGAAGCGCCGAACTGCGGCATCATCTCCTCGAGCAGAATCGAGACCTCGTCCTTCGAATACATGCGGTTGAAATCAATGTTGTTTGCATACCAGTGGAATATCTCCGAGTTGGCAAAAAGGTTTATCCAGATTATCTCCCATACCTTTGTCTTGTTCAAGGCGTAGGCATTTGCAAGCAACAGCCCCACAGGGGTGATATTCTTCGAAGCCCCTTCGAGAATATCAGAGTCGCGGAGATAATTGAGGAATGGGGTATATTGGTTGGGAACAGTCAGGCCGTGATTATTGTTGTCGAAATACGTGTCGTGATTGTCCATAAAATAGCTGAGCCAATGCTCTCGATAACCAAATGTGTTATAACGATTGATTGTGGTCTTTTCGGCTTTCTTTGTATCCATTTTCATTCCTTCTGATTGTTTTATTGAACTGTATGTAATGCAGCCACCTTCATGAAAATCAAGACAACGATGGCAGTGTATGCACTTCTTTCCGTCGATATGCACCCGTGGCACAACCGTCAATGCTCCGACAGGGCATTCCACCTCGCACAATTCGCAATGCACGCAATAGGCGGTTTTGTTGATTATCCTTTTCACGTGAGAGATTAGCGCAATGTCGTCGGCAACGTTGTTAATCTGAACAGTTACTTTCTTTTCCCCCTCTTTGCGGATGCTTATTGTATGCACTTGCTCTTTCTCCTTCAGCACAATTCCGCTCTCGTTATAATGTCCGCCAAGGGTTTTGACCCATTCGTCAATATCCTCATTCGGGTTTTCAATGGTTGCCGAGAAGTCGGGGGAGGAACTCCCGATAGAGACAACCGTTTTACGGCTCCTGCGGTTTCCACCAGCGCGGAGTTTCCAATTGCCGGTGCCGATATATGTTTTCAAGTCCACCACCCCCCGACGCTTTGCAATCTGTTCTATCATGCCGACAAAGGGCTGTGTTGTGTCGGGGAAGACATGCTCGGCCAAATGGTCGGTCCAGTCAGAACCGAAAGGACAAAGGATACAGCCCACGCGGTTGTACCCTTTTCGATATGCCTCATTGAATGGCAAATCCCGTACGAGCATATACAGCCATATTTCCGTAGCATTCCATTCAAGTATAGGGCTGACATTGACCACATTGGTATGCTTGGCATCTTTGGCTATCCTGTCGTAGGCAGAGCGGCGTGCACTCTCTTCGGCGCGGGTGCCTATATATGACACGACGTGCGGCTGGCGGTCGAGTCCCGATATTTCTTTCAGCTTGAGATATAGCGGGGCAGTCTTCATCACGCCGCAGCACCAACGATGCGTATTGCTGGGGCTCCCCATCTCGTCCCAGTAGTAGAGGACGGGCTGGTGGTTGCGGGCGGTGTAGAAGCGGAGGTTGGGCGTGAGGGCGTGGTAGTGCTGCTGCACCTGCTCGTAGAGCGTGAGCGAGGTGGGCAACTCGTAGCCGGTGTCGCTATATATCACCAAGAAGGCCTCCGGCGGAAGCACACGGCTCACCAGGTCGAGCACCACCTGCGAGTCCTTGCCGCCGCTGAACGAGGCTATGAACATCTCCACCCGTCCGCTCAACACAGGCTTCTTGCCCTGCCGCTCGGCTTCGCTGAGGGGCATGATGTCGAAGCTGTCGCAGTCCTGCCGCACTACCACATGGCTCTGCCGCGTCTTCTTGCTTAGCCCTTCGGCCAGCTGCTGGAAGTCGATGTCGGGGTTCTTGGCAGCGGTAGCCGCCATGCCGCTGTAGCGACGATAGGTGTCGGCAATAAAGGTCATAGCCTCATGCTCGATGATGAACATGGCATCTTCGTTTGCCTCGCGCAGCCGCTCGATGTCCACCGGCTCCAACTGCAGCCCTTCCACCCGCGGCTCCACGCTGGGCGCATCGAAGAGGTTGCCGCCATGCACCTCCAGCACCAGCTCGCCATAGTAGAAGTAGCGCCTCTCGCAGGCCCAAAGCAGCGGCTCGCGGCAGTGCGGATAGCGCCACCCATGCCGCTCGGCCAGCCCGAGGAAGTCGAGCTCCTCCCAAAACACAGGCCGTGGCGACACGTTCAGCGCCTCGCCATGCGAGTTCTGCGTCAGCCGCACTCCGTTATACTCCTTGTCCCATACAATCTTAAACACGCTGTATGTCCTTCTCCAATCTTTTTTTCGCCCGAACCTCCAACGGGCGATGATACACTACAAATAGAAAAGGCATGAGGTTCGTACTTCTCATGTCCGTCTAATCTGTGGTATCGCCAAACACCATCGTAAGGGCGGGTTGTATGGGAACAAAACTCACGCCTGCAAAGTATGCTGAAGAAATGTAGCATACACACAAGCGAAAGCAAAAATGCTCCGTCCCCTTACTTGAATGATTTTGGCGAACTTTCAGATTAAGGACAAAACCAAGTAATGCTTTTCTTGCATCTTTTAAGCCTACTGTATACTCTCGTAAGCAAATGCAAAAGTACACATAATTTTTGGAATGGCCGTCCATTTTTTTTCTTTTACAGTTTAACGCACTTATTAACAGTCGCTTCCACCCTTCCTCCGCATCCTTCAACAACACATATCCACCCTGCTGCTGGATTATGGAAAATATAGTTTCTTGGATGGGGTGCGGCTGGACTGTCCACACCGACGGACCCGGTTGTTTCGTTGTCTTTTATGCACGATGCAAAGACAATCAAAACTAAACGAAACATCTGTAGTGCAAGGTCTGATAAAACGAAAAAATATAACTGCCACACAATATACAGGGCTGGATTGCGTTAAAAAAAGTGTGTTATATTGAAAAAAGTATATTGAAAGCATGAAACCTATCATTGTCGGAACAGACTTTTCCGCAGGCTCCTACATGGCTCTGGAGCTGGCCATCGACGTTGCCAACCGCTTCCAAAGCGACATCATCCTGATTTGGGCGCGACGCGAGAAACTCCTTTTCAACGACGAGCAACTGTCCATCATGACCAACCTTGCCGAGGACAAGTTGCAGGCCCTCTGCGACAAATTCCAGCCGGCCATGCAATTTGGCAAACTACGCTGGCAAATCACCAACGGAAAGGTGGCACCGGCCCTGTCCACAACAGCCACCCGCGAGCTGGCCTCGATGATTATCATCGGCACCAACGGAGCCTCGGGATTTGAAAAATACTGGATCGGCAGCCAAGCGGTGCGCATCGTGCAGGATTCACCCTGCCCTGTGCTGACGGTGCGCCAGGGCTACGACTTCCACAAGAAACTGGAACGCATCGTGGTGCCGCTGCGCGTCAACGCCAACTCACGCCAGAAGGTGCCGCCTGCGGCCTCCATGGCCAAAATCTTCGACTCGGAGGTCTATATCCTCGGCCTGCTCGACATGAAGGAGGACGAGCAGGTGCTGCGCACCTATATGCAACAGTCGATAGACTATCTGGAGAAGGAGGGGGTGAACTATCAGACCGTCATGCGTCCCTATTCCAACTACTGCGACACCGTGATGGACTTCGCCGACGAAATCAAGGCCGACCTCGTAGTCATCAACACCGAGCAGGACCGCATCATCAGCCAGATATTCCTTGGCACCAACGCCCAACAGATTGTACACCGCTCGCAGATTCCCGTGCTCTGCATCCATCCTGCCGACTACATCAACGTCTCGGCAAGAATCTGACCTTCTATGGACTACGACGTCATTGTGGTGGGAGGCGGTGCGGCAGGGCTGATGGCCACCGCCATGGCGGCGCGACGCGGGAAGCGTGTGCTGCTGCTGGAAAAGATGGACCAGGCCGGACGCAAACTGCGCATCACCGGCAAAGGTCGCTGCAACCTTACCAACACCGCATCGCTGCGCGACACGCTGCCCCACATCGGCAGCAGCACGGCAGGCTCCACCAAGAAGCCCGGCCAGACGGGCGGCATCTGGCTCCGCAACGCCTACGGACGCTTCTTCAACCGCGAGCTGATGGAGTGGTTCGAGGAGCGTGGGGTGGCACTGGTGGAGGAGCGCGGCGGACGTGTGTTCCCCGCCAGCGGCAAATCCATAGACATCTTCCTGGCCCTCATCGGCGAACTGGAAGCCAGCTCCAACGTCACCATAAGGAAAAACGCGACAGTGAAAAGCCTCGAGACCCTCGAGGGACAGGCCACAGGGGTGGTGCTGGACCGTGGCGAGCGCATCGGCTGCCGCCACATCGTCCTGGCCACAGGAGGCCTCTCCTACCCCACCACAGGCAGCACCGGCGCAGGCTACCGTTTGGCCGCCGAGGTGGGACACAGCGTGGTGAAACCCCTCCCCTCACTGGTGGCCCTGAAGTGCAAAGAGAAAATACCCGAAGAACTCATAGCCTTCCAGCTGAAGAACGTGCAGCTGACACTCTGCGACAGTCTGTCCTGCGCCCCGGCCTTCAGGTCGGGGGTTGGCGAGATGACCTTTGCGCCCGACGGACTGGCAGGCCCCCTCGTCCTCAGCGCCAGCCGCATCGCCACCCGTCCACTCCACGAGGGCCGCACCCTCAAAGCCCTGATTGACCTCAAGCCCGGCCTCACCGCCGACCAACTGGACCGCCGCCTGCTCGCCGACATCGACCAAAACGGCTCTCGCATCTTCAACGATGCACTGCGCCTTTGGCTTCCCGCCGAACTCATCCCGCTGGCACTGCCCCAACTGCACATAGAATACTACAAACGCCTTCATCAACTCACCGGCGAGGAACGCCGCCGCCTGGGCCGCTGGCTCAAGGGGGTGGAATTCACCCTCACGGGTACCCACGACTGGAACGAGGCCATCGTCACACAAGGGGGAGTGTCCCTCAGCGAGGTGAACCCCAAGACGATGGAAAGCCGTCTGGTCCATGGCCTCTATATCGTCGGCGAACTGCTGGACCTCGATGCCGACACCGGCGGCTACAACCTCCAGATAGCCTTCTCCACCGGCCACGCCGCAGGCGAGGCGGTGTGACGACAGGCCATCCCATGACGACAAACGGATGACTGTGTGCTTGTAAGCAGGCACGCGTGGCCTACTCCTCGGCGGCAATGACAGCCTCTTCCCACTCCATCATCTTGCGCTCGAGCTGGTCCTTCAGCCGCTGATACTCCTTGTAAAACTCCTGGCTCTGTACCTCGCCGGTGGCGAGGATGGTGTCCTTGGCGGCAATGGAAGCCTCGAGACTCTCGATTTCCTGCTCTTTCTTCTTGACGACGTTCTGCAGCTTGCGTCGCTCGCGCTCGCGCTCGCGGCTCTGCTCGTAAGCAGCCTTGCCCGCCGACGAAACCCTCGCAGCACTCAGGCTGTTTTGTCCACTCCACCCACTCTGGCTTTCCCCCTCGACTTGGCTCTCGAGAAACTCCATGATGTCGCCCTTGAACTCATGCACCGCGCCGTCGCGGAACTCGTAGAGTTCGTCGGTAAGGCCGGAGAGAAAGTCGCGGTCGTGGCTGACGACGATGAGGCTGCCGGTGAACTGGAGGAGGGCATTCTTGAGGATGTCCTTGGAATTCATGTCGAGGTGGTTGGTAGGCTCGTCGAGGACGAGGAGATTGCACGGCGTGAGAAGCAGCTTGGCCAGTGCCAGCCGGGCTTTCTCGCCACCGCTGAGGACCTTGACCTTCTTGTCGATGTCGTCGTCGCCGAAGAGGAAACTGCCGAGGATGTTGCGTATCTTGGGGCGTATGTCGCCCTGCGCGATGTCGTCGATGGTCTCGAAGACCGTCTTGTCGAGGTTGAGCATGGCGGCCTGGTTCTGGGCATAGTAGCCCACAAGGACGCCTGCGCCGAGGCGGAAGGTGCCGCTATAGTCATTGATGTCGCCCACGATGATTTTGGCCATGGTGCTCTTTCCTTCGCCGTTGCGGCCGACGAAGGCTACCTTGCGGCCTGCGGTGAGGAGGAAGTCGACGCCGTCGAAGACCTGGTTGTCGCCATAGGCCTTGCCAAGGCGGTGCGCCTCGACAACGATTTTGCCGCTGTGGGGCGCAGGCGGAAACAGGAAGTGGATGCTCTCGGTAGAGACCTCGTCGACCTTGATTTCCTCCATGCGTTCCAGCATCTTGATGCGGCTCTGCACCTGTTTCGACTTGGTGGCCTTGTAGCGGAAACGCTCGATAAAAGCTTCGATTTGGGCAACCTGACGCTGCTGGTTGGTGAGCTGAGCCATCTGGCTGGCGCGGCGTTCCTGCATCTGGACGACATACTCGGAGTAGGGGCACTTGTAGTCGTAGATTCGTCCGGCGGTAATCTCGATGGTGCGGCGCGTGATGTTGTCGAGGAATGTGCGGTCGTGGCTCACCAGGACCACGGCGCCGCTATAGGACGAGAGGTAGTTCTCCAACCACTGGATGGAGACGATGTCGAGGTGGTTGGTGGGCTCGTCGAGGAGCAGGAAATCGGGGTGGCGCAGAAGGAGTTTGGCCAGCTCCACACGCATCTGCCATCCGCCGCTGAACACAGCCACAGGGCGGTCGAAGTCGGAGTGGTGGAAGCCCAGGCCGAGGAGCACTTTCTCGGCCTGCTCCTGTCGGCGGCTGCCACCGAGGAGGGCGAGATGCTCGGTGACGTCGTTGTGGCGTTCCAGCAAGCGTGTGTATTCGGGGCTTTCGTAGTCGGTGCGCTCGGCGATTTCGGCGGTGAGGCGTTCCTGCTCACGCTCCAGGTCGTCGAGCTGGCTGAAAGCCGTCAGGGCTTCCTGCAGCACGGTACCCACGGCGTCGGGCACCATCTCCTGCGGCAGGTAGCCCACCGTCTGCCCCGCAGCCATCACGATGGTGCCGCTCTCCGACTCCTGCCAGCCACAGAGTATTTTGAGGAGGGTGGACTTGCCCGCTCCGTTCATGCCCACAAGGCCTATGCGGTCGTGGTCGCCGACGTTGAAGGTGACATGGTCGAAAAGGTTGGTGCCAGTGAATTGCACCGAGAGGTTGTTGACGCTAATCATATAGAAAAAAGGGAGCAGCAGACATTGCACTGCCGCTCCCGAATTGTTTCAGCAAACGGAGGTTTGACTATTCTTTTTACTTGAGGTTGAAACTGACGGGCAGGTTGAACTGCACACGCACTGCCTTTCCACGCTGCTTGCCGGGCGTCCACTTGGGCATGGACTTGACCACACGGATGGCCTCGGCGCCGCAGCCGCCGCCGATGTCGCGAAGCACCTTGGGGTTGGCAATGCTGCCGTCGCGCTCCACCACAAAGGTGACATACACCTTGCCGGTGATACCGTTCTGACGGGCCAGGTCGGGATACTTGATGTTCTGGGCAAGATACTTGTACAGGGCATCCATGCCGCCGGGGAACTCAGGGTCGTTTTCAACGACGGTGAAAATCTGCTTCTCCGTCTCATCCTCTTCCTCTTCAATGACAACCTGGACAATCTCGGTGTTCTTGGTTTCCTCGGTAACCTCGGCGTTGACCACCAGTTTGTTCTCCACTTCCTTGTCGTCTTCGACAATTTCGAACTCGGTAGTCACCTCGGGGGCCTCGGGGGGAGGAGGTGGTGGGGGTTCCGGCACATCGGTCTGGAGGACCTGCTCCTCGATTTCCTCTGTCACCTCACGCTCGAAAACCTTTGCATCGTCCTTGTTGTAGGACTTCTTCTCGAAGGCGACCAAGGAAGCAGCAAGGATCACCACCAAACCTATCTCCAGATAGAGACCTCTGCGTTTTTCGAGGTCGGCTTTGGGATTTTTCTTTGCTTCCATATTATTGTTTTTTAACTATTTATTTTCACTCCGCAGGACTTTCGTCCCCTTTGTTTCACACCGCTAAATTACAAAAAAAAATTGAATTACAAACATTTTTTTGTTAAAAAAGTTTTAAACAAGCCGCTCCGGCAACACTTCACGCACCCGTACCCGGGGCTGAAGGAACACCAGCCATCCGCTCACCGACGGGAAGCCCATGGCCGACAGGGCGCGGCAGTAGCGGTGCAACTGCTCGTCGTATTTCTCCTTTTGGTCCACACCCGTCTTGAAGTCGACCACCCAGGTCTCGCCATGGGCGAAAACCACACGGTCCGGACGCCCCTCGCGGTCGCCGTCGGTGAGGGCAATCTCGTTGCGCACCTCGTAGGCTGGGTTGAAGAACCGCGCCGTGGCCTCGCTGGCCAACACATCGCGCACCAAGGCCGCCAGCCGCTCCATCTCCTCCGGCCCTACCCTCTCGCGTTCGCCGTAGGCAGCCAAAAGAGCCTCCACATCGTCGTCGGCGTGGAGGATGGAGGCCAACAAGGCGTGGGCATGGATGCCGAAGCGCACCTTCTCCTCGAGGAGCGGAGTGAGGGCTTTCTCCGACGAGGAGGAAAAAGCCACATTGTTCAGCCAGTTGACGCTGACATGGGGTCGCAGCTCCACAGGCTCCACCGCAACCTCCCCGGCTTCGTCGTCCGCCGCCTTCTCCTTCTTTTGCTTGTGGCGGAACTCCTTGTCGCCAAAGGAGGCACCGTGCCTCTCGGCATAGTCGGCCAACACAGAGTACCACAAGTTGCCCTTCCTCTTGTCGGGCTTCTGGCACACCACATAGAGCTGCTCCTCGGGACGGGTGAAGGCTACATATAATATATTGAGGTCGTCCACATCCGAGGCCACTTTCTCGGCATCGCGTTCGCCGTCGAAGCGGGTGGAATTCTGGCCGAGGCGCACATAGGCGGCGGGGAGGGTCTTGCCGGGCATGGGAAAACGTTTTGCCGCGTCGACCCACACAGAGTTTTCCGGAGGGTTGGCATTGAAGATGGGGCAGATTACCACCGGAGCCTGCAATCCCTTGGCCTTGTGGATGGTCATGAGCTGTAGGGCGTTGCCTTCGTCGGAGGTGGCGGCGGAGGCCTTGTCGTGGCCGTCCATCCACTCTATGAAATCGCCGAGGCTCTGGTTGTGGCGCGCCGAGAAGGCCGCCACCCTGTTGAGCAGCGACGACATGTAGGCCATGTCGAGGCCGTCGAGCCGCAGGCAGCGGACGAGTTCCTCGCAGCATCCGTAGAGGTCCATCGCGAGGAGCCTTCCGGCGTCGAACTCCAGGCCTTCGGATGCCAGCACCTCGGCCACAGGGACGGCAGGCTCGACGAGGAAGGCCTCATCGTGGGGCGACGTGGTGAGGCCCAAGGCGTGAAGACGGTGGAGCAGTTCGGCCACAGCCACCTTGTCGGAGGCATCGAAGAGGCAGCGCAGCGCTGCCACCAGGGTCAGGACAGCCTCGCTGTTGCGCAGATAGAACGACTCCGCCGAGCATTGTTCTATCGAGCTGTGCTCCAGCAGGTAGGACCCCACGATGGCCAGTTCCTCCTTGGTGCGGCCGAGGATATAGATGTCGCGAGGCTGATAGCCACGCTCGTCAACAAGGAGCCTGATGATTTCCAGCACCTTGGCACAGATAGGCTCGTTGTTGTTGTTCTCGGCGTCCACGAATTCCAACCCCACATATCCCTCCGAAGCGGAGGTTTTGCCGACGTCGTGCATCTGGTAGAGCGCCTCGTCCTCCAGTTTGGCTTCGAGGCCCTTGGGGCCGATATAGATACGCTCCGCCAGCGAGGGTCCGGCGGACGCGGAGGGGGACGACGGGTCGGCAGGCGCCGCATAGCGGCTGCGGACGAGATTGGAGAAGAAAGCATTGTTGAAGTCCACCACGGCGCCCGTCGTGCGGTAGTTGACGGCGAGCGACAACTCGCGGAACATGCCCGGCTGCGACAGCAGCCGGCCGTGGCGCGGAAGCCCTTTCACCTGCGGCAAGTCGACAAACTGGCGCACATCGCCCTGGCGGAAACGGTAGATGGCCTGCTTGCCGTCGCCCACCACAAAGGACTCGTGCCCCTCGGCCACACCACCCTCCACGAGCGGCACCAGGTTGTGCCACTGCAGCACAGAGGTGTCCTGGAACTCGTCGATGAGGAAATGGCGATAGAACGAGCCGAGACGTTCATAGACAAACGGCATATCCTCTTCCTGCACCACCTTGTTGATCAGCCTGTTGAAATCGGACAGATGCACCATCTCGTTGTCCTTGGCATAGAGGTGCATCTGGCGGTTGAGTTCGCCGAGGAGGGCCATGGAATAGAGGTTGCGCAGCAGGAGACAGCCTGTGTTGTAGTCCACCAACGGCTCGCCAAGGAGTTTCGCTATGTCGAAAAAGACCGTCCGCAGAGGCTGCGCGACGCGCTCGGTGCCGGGGAAGGTGGTCTTGCTTCGGCAGAGGAGGTCGCCGCTGTAGTCTGCCGACTCGAAGATATTCCTGACCGTGTCGCTGGGCATGAAGGTTCGGTTGTCGCGAAGGGTGTCGCGGAAATGCTCGATTTTGTCGAAGAAGGCATAGAAACCCCGCGAGGCGCCGTTGCAATGTTCCATTCCCATGCCGATGCTGCGCAGGAGACCCATGGCCTTGGCGCCCAGCGCCTCGAGCTGCCGTTCGAAGTCGCGGCAGCGCTTCTCATAGCCGTCGTACATCTCCATATAGTCGTCGAAGGAATAGCCCGCCAGACGGCGCAGGAAGTCGTCGGAACCTTCGGAGAAAAGCTGCCTGGCCAACTTGGTGAGCGACAGCACAATGTCGAAATTCCTTCCGGCTTCCATGTTGCTCACGGCGTAGCGGCGCACCATCTCGGTGAGGGCCTCGTGGCCGGGAGTGCCGACGAGCGACATCAATCCGCTGACGGCATGCTCGACAAGCTCGTCCTGGTCAATCATCACCTCGAAGTTGACGGGCTGCGAGAGGTCGTGGGCGAAAGTGCGCACCACGCGATGCATGAAACTGTCGATGGTGCACACCGAGAGATCGCTGTAGCGATGGAGGATGGCGCTGCGCAACTCGGCGGCCATGGTGCGGAGGTCGCCCTCGCCGAAAGGCTTCTGCCCCTGGCGTCGCGCATTGAGCTCGTCGAGCAGTCCCTGCCCCATCTTCGACCGCTTCGGGTCGACACCGTGGCGCGCGATGTCGTCGAGGGTGTCCATAATCCTCGTTTTCATCTCGTTGGCAGCCTTGTTTGTGAAAGTGATGGCCAGAATGTGGCGGAAAGCGTCGTCCACACGCCCCGGACCGCCGGCCATGGCCAGCGTCAGATATTCGCGCACCAGATTGAAGGTCTTGCCCGACCCGGCCGACGCCTTGCAAATCACAAAAGGTTCTTTTGCAGCGTTCTCCATATCCTTACATCGTTTTAATCCATCTGCAAATATACGCATTTTTTTCAAAACCCGCACACACCCACCCCACCACCTTCACCCTGCCATCGCCCTGCCATCGCCCTATCATCTCCTACCGCGGTCGGACTTGGTACGGTGTTGGTAGGGAGTTGGTAGGGAGTTGATACGGTGTTGGTACCTTTCGTCTACTGGAAATCAACGCTTTACATGTTCATTTTTCACTTAAAACACTCACAACATGGTAGTTATGACGAAAAATCGGCACATAACACACTGATTTCCAATTTCGGGTCTGTGAAGGCCTTTGGGGGCGTTTTTTTGCCCATCCCTCGTCCCCCGCCGCTGCGGGTTCCGCACCTGCGTCAGGGGGTGCGGCCGCCACTCACCATGGCACGCGATTATAAAAACCGTAAATATTTTTTCCGGATTAAAGATTTTTTTTGTATCTTTGCCTTTTACAATAGAAACAGATAAACGATACAATATAATGGAAGACAACAAATTGTTCAGCGAATTCCCACCCGTTCCGACCGA
>JAFVAM010000127.1 GCA_017480525.1 Bacteroidales bacterium
CTTGCCAAGGTACCTGTCCGAGCTGCGAGGCCGAGGTGCAATACCTGGAGCAGACACTTGCGGAACGCCTGCGGCTGGGCAAGGTGGCCACGGTGGCCGGCCTGGGCCTGTCGCTGACGGCCTGCGGCCACGGCGGTCCGCTAGTGAGTGCCGACCGGCCCGACGAGGGCAAGGTAGGTGGAATCTACGAGATATCGTCCCTGTCCAACCTCGAAGAATATCTGCCACCCGATGTCACGGCAGCATATGATACTGTTACTGCTACCGAGGGCGTGATGTCACGCACGGAACCTTTTGTTGATACGGACGATATGAAAATTATTGAGGAAGGTGAGATTGATTACGAAGGGGTTTACATCATGGCGGAGGTCGATCCGTCTTTCCCCGGCGGCGTGGAGGCTATGCTCAACTGGATTGAAACCCACCTGCAGTATCCCGAAATAGCCAAGGAGAACGGAATCGAGGGCACAGTGTACGTCACCTTCATCGTTGAACCCGACGGAACGCTGAGCAATTCACGTGTGCTGCGCGACATCGGCAGCGGCTGCGGCAAAGAGGCCCTGCGGCTGGTGCACGCCATGCCGAAATGGAACCCCGGCCGCCAGAATGGCGACGCCGTCAGAGTGCAGTTCAACCTGCCGGTGGCTTTCCGCATGAAGTAGGCCGATTTATGCCTTCCGCCCCCGACAACTCCTCCCTTTGCAACGGCGCACCGCCACCAGTGGCAACAATTTTTCATCGACACAACCAACTGATACAACAACAATTAAAAGAAAATAGAGACTGCCGGTTGAAAAAAAATTTGGCCAGTTCGGAAAAAGTTCGTACCTTTGCACCCGTTTTCGAGAGCAAAAAGAGGCAACTCCAACAAAGGAAAACACCGATTGTCCTATGGTGTAACGGTAGCACATCTGACTCTGGATCAGCTTGTCTTGGTTCGAATCCAGGTAGGACAACAAAACCAACAATTAAGCCACTGAAATTCAGTGGCTTTTGTTTTTTTCATAGTCATTTTGTAGACACTTTTAGCGGTTCAGCTGCAAAACGGTACACCTGCATAACCCTGTGTCGATAAATAGGTTCTGAGCGGACACCACCCCAAGGGGAATTGTACACCATCGTCGGCAACAAACAAGCACACAACGGGATGGGGTTGACAGTGACTGTCGTTCGAGGCACACGGCCACTACACAATCAGGCATCGAGTCCCCTCTGATGGAATCCTTTCCAGAAATGGAACTTTCAGCCCGTCTCCACAACACTATATACTGATTCAAAACGAGTTGTAATATCCCATTGTCAAGCTTCTATCATCGTGGGACACCTTTTTTTTGAAACTTTTTATTAATGTAACAAAATATATTGAATTTTATTCGTATTTTTGCAGTTCAAAACAGATAACACCAGAGATGAAAAAATCATTCGTATTCCTCACACTCATAGCGGCTACGGCCACCCTCGCCGCAGCCCAGCAGAAAGCGCTGCCCGACAAATATGCCGGCTGCAAGACCCTCACGCTCTTCGACTCCACCGGCGTATACATGGAAGAGTCCGGCCTCAGCCATGTGCTGACCCACAAGCGCGTCCGGATGATTTCCTTCAAAGGATGCTCCGACTATAGCACCATCAAGATTGACTACGACCCCCTCTCGGCCTATTGCGACATCGAGCGTGTGCTGGTGCATCGTGGCGATGCCGGTCGTACCGACACCCTTCTCTGGCCGGGTCGCGACGGCAACAACCCCGTCTACGACTACGTGGCTCCCGCCCGCATGATTTACTGGGGTGCCAGCCAAAAGATGGTCCAGGTGGGGCACCTTGACCGTGGCGACGAGGTGGAGATATGGACCTACAAGAAAGGCTACACCTACGCCCTGCTGGCCGATGGCACAGGCGGAACGGCGAGTCTCAACGGCACCTTCGCCGCACTCCCCGACGACGACGCCCGCTACGTGCCTCCCATGAAAGGCCACTTCTACGACATCGTCCCCTTCTGGAGCGACCAACCCGTGCAGCGCAAGGTCTACCAACTCAACATCCTCGACAGCAAGCAGCTGCAATACAATGTCTACAACGGCGACCTCGACATCCGCCGCGAGACTGCCGACGAGGAAGGCCGCAGCCTCTACACCTTCACCAACAAAGAAGAAATCATGCCCCTCCGTCACGAACCCCGCGCTCTGGCCAAAAACGACATCTGCGCCAAACTCCTCCTCTCCACCAGCCCCGACTGGCAGGCCAAAAGCCGCTGGTTCTTCGGCGTCAACGAGGACTACGGCAGCTTCATCCCCACCCCCGCCGTCCAGCGCAAAGTCGACGAACTCCTGCGTGGATGCCATTCCGAAATGGACAGCATCGCCGCCCTGACACACTGGGTGGCCGACAACATACGCTACGCAGGCATCTCCATGGGCGAAGGCGAGGGCTTCACGCTCCACAACGCCGACATGAACTTCACCGACCGCTGCGGTGTCTGCAAGGACAAAGCCTCCACCCTTGTCACCTTCCTGCGCGCTGCTGGCTTCAAAGCCTACGCCGCCATGACCATGGCCGGCGAACGCATCGACCGAATCCCCGCCGACCAGTTCAACCACTCCGTCTGCGCCGTGCAGCTCCGCGACGGCTCCTTCCGCATGCTTGACCCCACATGGGTACCCAACGTGCGTGAACTCTGGAGCAGCGCCGAGCAGCAGCAGGGCTACCTCATCGGTACCGCCGAAGGATGCGACCTCATGGAGACACCCATCTCCCCCGCCGAAAACCACTACATACGCATCCTCGGCAACAGCCGCATCGACAAGGACGGCAACCTCGACGGCACCATCAGCATCACCGGCGAGGGCCAGAGCGACGCCGCCGTGCGCGGTGTCTTCAGCGCCCGCCAGAGCGACTGGCGCCACAACCTCGAACTCGAACTCCTGCGCATTGCACCCACTGCCCAAATCACCAACATCGAATATACCGACCCCGACCGCTACCTCGAGCAGCCGGTAACCATCACCTACCACTACACCATTCCCCACTACGCCACCGTGTCGAAAGAGGCCATAGAGTTCATCCCCCTCACGGCGCGCAACTTCTTCCAACGCGCCATGAGCCACCTCAATTTCGATTTCCGTCAGGCCGAGCGTACCCAACCTTTCAGCGACCGCTGCTCGCGGCTGGTGGACATCCGCGAAACCGTCGAGCTGCCCTTTGCTCCCTCGCAGCTTCACTATCCGATGGTGGACGGCGTGGCCACCCCTGCCGCCGCCTTCGGCTGTGGCATCCAGATGGAAGGCACCACGCTCTCCTTCGGCGAGCAAGCCGTCTTCGGCAAACGCATCTATGAGGCCTCCGACTGGCCCGCTTTCCGCGCCAGCGCCATGGCACAGCTCCAGGTGTCGCAAACCCCGCTCCTCCTGACCAAATGAACAAAAAAAAGACAGACTGCCACTGTATCAACACGGAATTTTTATAATTGAACATATTATATAATATATACATCATGAAAAAAACATTGTTTTTTGCCGCGATAGTCTCCTTCTTCAGCCTTCCCCTCTCCGTCTGCCAAGCCCAGCAGCCCGACGCCGTCTACAAACTGCTGCGCTACGAATGGACCGTCAACGCCGACGGCTCCAGCGACTACCACTACCGCCACGAGGTGCAGATTCTCCGCAACCGTGCACTGACGGCTTACGCTGACAAAGGAGAGACCTTCGTGGTCTTCAACCCCGACTATGAGGAGCTGACCGTCAACGAGGTCTATACCCTCCAGCTCGACGGCACCCGCGTCGACATGCCGCAGAATGCTTTCGTCTACCAACTGCCCTCCTCATGCGCCGACTGCGGCCGCTTCAACCACCTCCGCGAACTGGCCATGGTACACACCGGCATGGAACTGGGTTGCACCATCATCGTCGACTACACCATCCACCGCCGCTACAACCTCCTCCGCGAGAGCGTCCCCCTGCAGCGCGAATGCCCCGTCGAAAAACTGGAGGTGGTGGTGAACAACAACAGTGGCTTCAACGTGAAATACGACACCTATGGTGAGCAATACATCACCTTCAACAGCAACACCCGCACCGCCGACCACAGCAAGAGCGGCACTCCCAGCAGCACCACCACCCATACCTATACCAACATCCCGCAGGCGCCGCGCGAACCCTATATGCCCTCCGACATCATCCCCACGCTGCGCTTCTTCAACGGTGCCCCGCAGCACACACCCTCCTTCGACAACCAGCCCGACTTCGACGGCGCCTCCGACGCCATGGGTACCCTCTTCAACACTCCCGACGAAAAAAACACCGTCACCGCCATGCGCGACTTCATTGTCGACAACATCCATCTCAACGACATCCATCCCTCACATCTCGGCTATGTCCACGCCACCCCCTTTGAGACCTGGTCCACAGGCTGCGGCACCGCCACCGACAAGGCCGTCCTCCTTGCCGCCGCACTCAACCACGAGAAATTCCCCGCGCGCGTTGTCGGCGACGACTACGACCAGGTATGTGTCACCATCGACACCCTCGAATACCGCCTCGATGTCCGCCAGAAGACTCCCATGGAAATCAACGGCGAAGCCCGCGACGAGATGGTTGCCTTCGAACAGACCAACACCCTCGACGCCGCCCCCCTGCTCGACAGTCTCGCGGACGGCTTCTTCCACCTCGCCGTCTTCACCCGCCTGCAGGGCGAACCCTCCGTCGACGCCACACGCCTGACCCTCCAGCGTTCCACACCCCTCGTGGGCTCTGCCTGCAATCTCAGCAGCGATATTACCTACACCCTGCCGAAAAACCTCAAGCTCGTCGGCGACGGCATCCAGCGCCAGCTCGACTTCCCCGGCATCGGCAGTCTCGAGGTCTCTGTCAAACAGAGTGGCAAGAAACTCCATGTGGTCCGCAAACTCAAAATCGACAAGAGCATCATCAGCACCGAGGAGTATGGCCGCTACCGCCAACTCATTGCCACCTGGCAAACCCTCTCCCGCGAACAGCTCCTCCTCCAGCAAAAATAGCCCTCCCTCCTCGCCCCATGGGACACAAAAGAAAGCCCCGGAAAGGGAATTCCACTCTCCGGGGCGTAGGGGAAAAACGATATAAAGCTACCGCAACCGTTGGTTGATCACGCCGCTGAAGGTGACAAACGTCTCGTCCAGCATACACGAAAAACTCAACACCCCCACGGCTATCGAGCCGTGAAGCCGGCGAATCAGATATTCGGGATAGGGTTCACCTTTCGATGTGGGTACGATGTTGTAGCACACCATCGTCGTCCGTTGGGGCTGCTCTTCAAGGCGGATGTCGGGCAACGTGAGGTCGATTTTATAGTGTCCCAGACGGTCCATGAAGACATTGTGGACAAACACCGTGGCGGTGTCGCCCGTGACGGTGAGTTTCACGTAGACATCCTTGTGCGTCACGCCGCCCACCTTCATGGTGCCTATGTAGGTCTGTGCGCCGGCCGCCACAGCGGCCAGCAGAAGCAATGAGAGGAACAGCACTCGTTTCATATCGCTGACAGATTTTTTTTGTTTGTGTGGATGTTCAAATCTTGATGAGGTTGCCCAGAATGTCGCGCGTGAGGGTGCGGGTGGCCGCCGAGGTGGCGTTCTTCACCACCTTCTGCGTGGTCGACGTCTTGCTCTTGGTCTGTTTGCCCGTCACCTTGTCGCTCACCGCCGTGCCCACCGCCGTGGCCGCCGTGGCCGTCACAGCGGTGACGACAGCCTTCATCACCTTCGAGAAGATGCTCTTTTTCTGTGCGCCCTGGCTCTTCGTCGCGCCGGTCGCCTGTGGGGCAGGTGCCGACTGTGCGCTGCGCCCCTTTGGCGTGCGCTGGCTCTCCTCCTCGGCCTGCACCATCGCGGCCTCCTCACTCTCGCGTAGCAGCACCTCGAAGGCGCTCTCGCGGTCCACCATCGTGTCGTACTTGCCTGCTATGCGGCTGCCGCGGATGATGTCTGTGCGCTGCGCCGCACTGATGGCACCGATTTGGCTCAAGGGGAAAAGCACCTTGGCGCGCTGCACAACGCCGGGAGCGCCCTTCTCGTCGAGCAGGCTCACCAGGGCCTCGCCGGTCTCAAGGCTCGTGATGGCCTCGTCGGTCCGGAAGGCGGGATTGGCGCGGAAAGTGTCTGCTGCGGTCTTCACAGCCTTCTGGTCCTTGGGGGTATAGGCACGAAGGGCATGCTGCACACGGTTGCCCAACTGGCCCAGAATGTTCTCCGGGATGTCCGTCGGACTTTGGGTGACGAAATAGATGCCCACACCCTTGGAACGGATAAGTCGGATGACCTGCTCTATCTTGTCCACCAGGGCTTTCGAGGTGTCCTCGAAAAGCATGTGGGCCTCGTCGAAGAAGAAGACCAGCTTCGGCAGCTCCATGTCGCCCACCTCTGGCAATGTGCTGTACAGCTCGCTGAGCAGCCAGAGGAGGAAGGTGCTGTAGAGCTTCGGCTGCATCATCAGTTTGTCGGCGGCCAGCACATTCATGATGCCCTTGCCGCCCTCGGTCTGCAGGAGGTCGTAGATGTCGAAACTCGGCTCGCCGAAGAACTGCTCCGCGCCCTGATTCTCCAACTGCAGCAGCGAGCGCTGGATGGCGCCCACCGTGGCTGTGGAGATGTTGCCGTAGCGGGTGGTGTATTCCTTGGCATGCTTGCTGACATAGTCGAGCATCGAGCGCAGGTCCTTCATGTCGAGCAGCAGCAGGCCGCGCTCGTCGGCGATGCGGAAGACGATGTTCAGCACACCGTCCTGTGTCTCGTTGAGGCCCAGAAGACGGCTCAACAGCTGCGGCCCCATCTGGCTGATGGTGGCGCGGATGGGGTGGCCCTGCTCGCCGAAAACATCGAAGAACCGCACAGGGCAGGCCTGGAACTCCGGCTGCGGGATGCCGAACTCGTCCTTGCGTTTCTCGATGAAGCCGCTCATCGTGCCCGCCTGGCTGATGCCGCTCAGGTCGCCTTTCATGTCGGCCATGAAACACGGCACCCCGGCCTGGCAGAACGTCTCGGCCATCACCTGCAGGGTGACGGTCTTGCCCGTGCCCGTGGCACCGGCTATCAGCCCATGGCGGTTGGCCATGCGCCCACAAATAGATAGCGCACCCTCGTCGCAGTGCGCTATGTATAGTCCTTGTTCCTTACTGTACATTCTTGTTGTGTGTGTAAATGAGTTGTTGAGTCAATGCGCCAGGGCATGAGTGCGCCTGTCGCTGTTTAGAAGGTCCAGTTGAAGCCCAGTTTCAGGAGCGTGTTCTCCCAGCGCAGCACGTCGGTGAACGAGTTCAGGCCGGCGTAGAACATCCGTGTCTTGCGCTCCACGGGCTCGACGCCCTCTATCTCGGGGTCATAGGTCTCCGTCTCGCTGATGAAGCCCACGGACAGAAGGTCGAGCATCAGCTCGGCGCTCAAGTGTTCCGAAATCTCATAGACGAGCGTAGGCCGCAGGCTGACGCCCCACGTCATGTCGCTCGTGTGGTTGTCCCACGGCTCCTCCTCGCGATACTCGTTGGGGTTGGGATAGGAAACCGAGATATAGCTCTCCGTGTATTTGTTGGGTCCCAGCATACGCAGCGAACCCTGCAGCATGAGGTTGAAGTGCATGTTGCCGAAGCGCAGGAACTCCCATTTCACCTGCGGAGCCACAAACCAGCCCTCGCGCAGGAGGTGCTTCTTGTGGTCTTTCACATCAATGTTCATACCCACGCGGCTGTAGAAATAGACATCCTCTACCGCCAGCGTATCCGTCGTAGTGTTCACATAGCCACCCATCACGCCCACATACAGGTTCGGCAGGACCTTGTAGCCCGCCTGCAGTCCTCCCACCGCATACGACGACGTCGTCTTGTCGGCCGTGAGCGAGGTGCTGTTCTCCTGCCAGTAGTATCCACCCTGAAGTCCGAGCACAAACTGGGCTTGCGAAACCGTGGCAGCCGCCACAGCAAAAAGTACGAGTAATGCCTTTTTCATATCAATATGTTATACTTTAATTTCAAAATGCAAAGATACGAAGAAAAAACGAACTGGCAACCCTCTGCGGCACATTTTTTTTATTTTTGACACCAAAAGAGTGATTTCCAACAACTTGAACCTCTTTCAACACCACCTTCGGAAACACCTTTTCCACCCTCCGCATAACCACCACGTTTTCAGCACGTTCATCCTATCATCTTCTTCCCCGCTTGTTCTCCGGCTCTTCCCCTCCTCCTTCCCACCCCTACCACAGTAGAAGATGGTAGGGCGATGGCAGGGTGCAAAAAAAAATTTGCCATGTCGAAAATAGTTCGTACCTTTGCTTCCCGAAACCCATGTCTAATCCAAAAGCCTAACCCCTGATGGAGAAGAGAATAGGAACGATAACCATACTCATACGCGACCGCGAAATCTCGCCGTCTGTCAACCAGTTGCTGTCCGAGCATGCCGACATCATCCTCTGTCGGCAGGGTCTCCCCTTCCACGACCGCCCCGTGGCCGTCATCGCGCTCATTGTCGAGGGCACCGCCGACCGCATCAATGCCCTCACCGGCCGTCTGGGTCGCCTGCAGGGCCTCTCCTGCAAGGCCGCCCTGGCCTCTTGAAAAAAAAGCCATCAGGACCCATCAGAAAAAAACAATCTTAAAACACATAGCACAATGAAACACCAGAATTTCATCGACCGCGAAAAACTCTATGGCATGCTGGAGGACAACGCCCCCAGCACCGAGCAACTCGACGCCATCCTCAACAAGGCCCGCAAACTCAAAGGCCTCAACCTGGAGGACGTGGCCAAGCTACTCGGCGTGGAGGACGAAGCCGGCATCAAAAAAATCCTCGACACTGCCGAATACTGCAAGGACGAGATCTACGGACGCCGCCTGGTACTCTTCGCCCCCATCTACACCGGCAACGCCTGCGTCAACAACTGCGTCTACTGCGGTTTCCGCCGCGACAACAAGGCGCTGAAGCGCAAAATCCTCACCCTCGACGAAATCGAGACCGAGACGCTGCACCTGCTGCGCATGGGCCACAAACGCGCCCTGCTCATCTGCGGCGAAAGCCCGCGCAACGACGCCAACTACATGGTCGAGGCCATCCGCCGCACCTATGCCGCCCGCGACGAGAAAGGCTCCACCATCCGCCGCATCAACGTCGAGCTGGCTCCCATGAGTGTGGAGGACTACGCCAAGCTCAAGGCCGAGCGAATAGGCACCTACGTCTGTTTCCAAGAGACCTACGACCCCGTGGAGTACGCCAAATACCACCCCGCCGGCACACCCAAGTCCGACTACCTCTACCGCCTCACCTGCATGGACCGCGCCATGGAAGGCGGAATCAACGACGTGGGCATCGGCGCCCTCTTCGGACTGGTGGACTACCGCTTCGAGATTCTCGCCATCATGGAGCATGCGCGCCATCTGGAAGAGGACTTTGGCTGCGGCCCCCACACCGTCTCCTTCCCCCGCATCGAACCCGCCGAAGGCACCCCCTTCAGCCAGCGCGAGAACATCCCCCACCCCGTGAGCGACAAGGACTTCATGAAGATTGTGGCCATCATCCGCATCGCCATGCCCTACACCGGCATCATCATCTCCACACGCGAGCGACCCGAGCTGCGCGACCAGCTGGTGCGCTACGGCGCCAGCCAGATCTCCGCCGCCAGCGAGACCAACCCCGGCGGCTACGATGAGGAAGGCGACAAGACCGCCGCACAGCCCTACGAGAAGACCGGCAACACCGGTGCACAGTTCACCCTCGGCGACCACCGCTCGCTCGACGAGGTCATCTCCATGATGATCGACAGCGGCTACATTCCCTCCTTCTGCACCGGATGCTACCGCAAGGGCCGCGTGGGCGCCGACTTCATGGACCTCGCCAAACCCGGCCTCATCAAGGAGTTTTGCAAGCCCAACGCCATGTTCACCTTCCGCGAGTACCTGGAGGACTATGCCTCCCCCAGCACCAAGGAGAAAGGCCTCCGTCTGCTCAACGAGCTGACGCAGACTTTCCCCAAAGAGGAACTCAAACGGCGCGTCGAAGGCAACCTATGCAAAATCGGCGAAGGCGAACGAGACCTTTATTTCTAACATTTCAGGAAAACTTTTTGCCGTTTCGGAGCGAGAGAAACGCTGCGGAGACAAAAAATGCACTATCTTTGCAACCGAAATCAAGAGAGAAAAACAAAGGTTACATCCGCAAAGAAAAGTTTTCATGGTTTTGATAGCAAGTAGGAGGGTGTCTCAAAAGGCGCCCTCTCTCTTTTTTTTTACAAACGAGTTTTGCTCTAGTGCATCGCCATGGTGTATGCCGGACTTCTTGGAGAAGTGGCGTTGCAGATGCGGAGAAGTCGACAAAGTCGCTCAAAAAGGCTCTCATGAAGCCGTTTCAAGC
>JAFVAM010000009.1 GCA_017480525.1 Bacteroidales bacterium
GACGGAGGCTCCATAGTAGGCCAACTCGATGGCTTCGTCGTAGGGTATTTCGCTGATTTTTACCGTGTCGGGGAAGAACTTGGGGTCGGCGTTGAGGAAGCCCGGCACATCTTTCCAGATGGTTACGCTCTCGGCCCCCAGACCATAGGCGAGGATGGCGGCCGAATAGTCGGAGCCTTCGCGTCCGAGGGTGGTGGTTTTCATGTCCGATGTGGCGCCGATGAACCCTTGTGTGATTGCCACCTGATGGCCCGAGGCTAGGTCGGCGAAGCGGTTGCATTCGCCGCAGGTGGCTTCCCAGTCCACACGCCCTTCGCGGAAGTGGTTGTCGGTGGTCACAATCTGCCGTGCATCGATCCATTGGGTATTTATTCCATGGTGGTTGAGGTAGTGGGCGATGATGGTGGTGGAAATGAGTTCGCCGAAGGAGACTACCTGGTCGTAGTTGTAGTTGTAGTGTTCCGGCAGGGGTTGCAGCGAGGCGATGGTTTCGTCGAGCCGATGCAGCAGGTCCTGCACCTTGCCGATGAGTTCTTCGTCGTTTGGAATCAGTCTGTTGGCGATTTCGAGGTGGTAGTCTTCCAACTGGTGGCGAAGTTCCTGTCGCTGGCTGGCGGCCTGTGTGGTGGAGGCGGGGACGAGTTTCTCCAGCAGGTTGGTGGTTTTGCCCATGGCCGAGACCACGACAACCAAGGGGTCTGATTCCAAGTGTGTTTCAACGATGTGCGCCATGTTGCGCACCGCGTCGGCACTGTTCACCGACGCACCGCCAAACTTGAATACCTTCATATTGTTAGTTTAAAACTTAGAGACTCACTGAAAACTCAGAACATACAATGCGGACCTCATGCCAACTCTCTCTCCATATCGCGACGCGAGTCTTTGGCTTTCAGGGTTTCGCGTTTGTCGTAGTGGTGTTTGCCTTTGGCCAGGGCAATCTGCAGTTTGGCGTAGCCCTGCGGGTTGACGAAGAGCATCACCGGCACGATGGTGTAGCCGCGCTCTTTGATTTTGTTTTGCAGTTTGCGCAGTTCCCGGCGGTTGAGGAGCAGTTTGCGGTCGCGCTTGGCCTGGTGGCCCCAGTAGGAGCCGAACTTGTATTCGGAGATGTGCATGTCGCGCACAAAGAGTTCGTTGCCCACGAAGGTGCACCAGGCGTCGCCGAGGTTGGCCTTGCCTTCGCGGATGCTTTTTATCTCGCTGCCCATCAAGGCGATGCCTGCCGTGTACTCGTCCATGAGGAAGTACTCGTAGGCTGCGCGTTTATTCTTGATTTCGATGACGTTTTTTTCTTCCATACTTTTCTTTGAACGACAGGAGGCCGCATTTATTGTGTGGCGCGAAAGAAAGAGTTGGGGCCTCTGAAACGCGGACTGCCGGCCGACGCGCTGGTTGCAAGGGGTATGGCGAACAAAAAAACCGACACAGACTGTGCCGGTTTTTGTTGCGGGTGTTGCAGTCCGCTTATTTCTTGATGATATAGTCGACGAAGATGCCTGGGGTCTTGACGTTTTCGGGGGCGATGGCACCGGTGGCGACAATCTCCTGGGGTTCGACGATGACGGTGTCGGCGGCGGTGGCCATCATGGGGCAGAAGTTCTGGCTGGTGCCTTTGTAGACGAGGTTGCCCTCTTCGTCGCTGATGTTGGCGCCGATGATGGCGACGTCGGCGCGGACGGGTTTCTCCAGGAGGTACTCCTTACCGTCGACGGTCACTTTTTGCTTGCCGTTCTCGACCACGGTGCCGAGGCCGGTCTGTGTGAGGACACCGCCGAGGCCTGCGCCGGCGGCGCGGATTTGCTCGGCCAGGGTGCCCTGGGGCTGGAGGGTCACTTTCAGCTCGCCGGCGTTCATCTGGTCGATGGTGTTATTGTTGGTGCCGATATGTGTGGCGATGAGTTCCTTCACCTGGTGGTTGGTGATGAGCTTGCCGACGCCGACTTCGGGATAGGCGGTGTCGTTGCAGATGATGGTGAGGTCCTTCACGTTGCGGGCCACCAGTTCGTCGATGAGGGCGATGGGGTTGCCCACGCCAAGAAATCCTCCGACCATTACGGTCATGCCGTCGTGAATTTTGTCGGCGGCCTCTTTTACTGTGACAAATTTGTTCATGATATATACTATTTTACTTATTGTTGCGTTATTAATTTCGAGATGCAAATATACTACATTTTTTGCAATCTGGAAAAAAAATTTGCACGGATGCCGAAATATGAGTACTTTTGCAGTTGAAAACTAACATGAAAAAAAGAGATGAAGAAGTTGATTTTGGTGCTTGGTATCACGCTTTTTGCCTCCTTTGCGAATGCTCAGGAATACATTGAGCCGGTGGAAAAATGGAAAGTGGCCGAGGTGTGGGGCAACAACTACCACGGGTGGTCGTTCCATCAGGATGTGGAGGTGGATTTCACCGTCGAGGGGCAGGACGGACGTTTCACGCCCACCGATGCCGAGATTGCCGATGCTGAATATCTGGTGCAGAAACGCATAGCATACGAAAACCGCGACCATTACAACCAGGGCGGCATGTGTCCCGTCATCGACGAGCACATGCGCAAATACCGTCGCCAGTATGTAGGCTTCACCAACGACCGCGGCGACCACATCATCTGGCTCAGCGGCCTGTGGGACGAGTCCATGACCGACGAGCAGCTGGCTTCCGATGTCATCCTGACGCGAGGCGGCTGCGGCCACTTTTGGCATATCAAGTGCAACCTCAACACCCGTAAGGTCTATGGTCTGGAGGTGAACGAGGACGGCGATGTGCAGATTGTCCCGCGGGTGAAGAAGCCGCAGCCGCGTATCAGCAAGTCGAAGTCGCGCAACAAGAAGCAGAAGGTCCGCAAGACCGGCATCATCCACAGTCCCGAGGAGAAAGTGTTCGACTGATCTGGAATGGAACTTAAATCACTCTTTTTTAAGTTTGTAAAGTTCGGCGTTGTAGGCGCTTTCGGGTCTGTTATCGACTTTGGCCTGACGGCTCTCTGCAAAGGCATCTTCGGGATGCCCGAACTGTTGGCCAACGCCATAGGGTTCACCGTCGCCGCCACGAACAACTACATCCTCAACCGCACGTGGACATGGAGAAGCACCTCCAAGAATGTCGGCATCGAATATTCCAAGTTCATCGTCATTTCCGTTATCGGGCTGGGACTCAACTCGCTCATTGTATTCCTGCTGAAGGATGTCAACCTTGTGCCGCGCTTTGTCGAAACCACGCTCGATTGGGACTTCTGGGTGGCCAAGATTATCGCCACAGCCGTCGTCACCCTCTGGAATTTCTTCGGCAACATGCTTTTTACCTTCAAGAACAGCAAACAATAAACATATATTATGGAAATCCTATCCAATAGAATCCTCAACATGGCCGAGAGCGAGACTCTCGCCATGACTGCCAAGGCCCGCGAGCTCAAGGCCCAGGGCAAAGATGTCATCAGCCTCTCCATTGGCGAACCCGACTTCAATACTCCCGAAGTTGTGAAGGAAGCCGCCAAGAAGGCGATTGACGACAACTTTACGCACTATCCTCCGGTGCCGGGCTACCCTGACCTGCGCGAGGCCATCTGCGAGAAATTCCGTCGCGACAACGGTTTGGAATACAAGCCCGAACAGATTGTCGTCAGCACCGGTGCCAAGCAGAGCCTGTTTCAGGTGGTGCAGTGCCTCATCAATCCCGGCGACGAGGTCATCATCCCCACCCCCTTCTGGGTGAGTTACAAGGAGTTCGTCCGCCTGGCCGAGGGTGTACCCGTCTTTGTCAAGACCAAGCTGGAGAACGACTTCAAGGTCACAGCCGAGCAACTCGAAGCCGCCATCACCCCCCGTACCAAGCTCATCATGTTCTCCTCGCCCAGCAACCCCACGGGTATGCTCTACAGCAAGGAGGAACTCCGCGCCATCGCCCAGGTGGTGGCTCGCCACGAGAACCTCTTTGTCATGGCCGACGAAATCTATGAGCACATCAACTTCGTGGGCAAGCACGAGAGCATCGCCCAGTTCCCCGAGGTGAAGGAGCGTGTCATCACCGTCAACGGTGTGGCCAAGGGATTTGCCATGACTGGCTGGCGCATCGGCTTCATCGCCGCTCCCACAGTCATCGCCAAGGCCGCCAACAAGTTGCAGGGTCAGGTGACCAGCGCCACCTGCTCCATTGCCCAGAAGGCTACCGTTTGCGCCATGCTTATGGATCCCAAGACCTCGAAAGACATCATCGACATGCGCAATATCTTCCAGCAGCGCCGCGACATGGTCTACAAGCTGCTCTGCGACATCCCCGGCCTCAAGGTGCGCCTGCCGCAGGGTGCTTTCTATTTCTTCCCCGATGTCAGTGCCTACTATGGCAAGTCGTTCAATGGCAAGAAGATTGAGAACAGCACCGACATGGCTTTCTACCTTCTCAACGAGGCCAACGTGGCCACGGTGATGGGCAGTGCCTTTGGCGACGACAGCTGCATCCGTCTCTCCTACGCCACCAGCGAGGATCTCCTTCGCGAGGCTCTCCGCCGCATCAAAGAGGCTTTGGCCAAGCTGCAGTAAAATGCTGGCAACTTGCCCGAAACAAACGGAGAGCGGGCCGTCCACTGGTGGGCGGCCCGCTCTCTCTTCATACGCTTTTTTTAGTCGGCCTCGTAGATGAGGAGTTGTCCATCGACCCAGAGGAAGAGCAGGGGGTCTTTGTCGTGATTCTTGCTAATCCAGCATCCGCCGCTCTCGGCGTCGATGACCAGATTGCAATATTTCTTGTTGATTTTCTGCTCGGCCAGCAGGTGGTCGTCCTTATCGTATACCTGCAGGTAGGTGGTGCCTGCGTCGCGGACGATGGCGTACATCACGTCGCCGCTGATGCCGTAGGTAATCATGTCGACATTGTAGGTCTGCTGTACATAGTCGTGGACCACAACCACATCGGTCACGTGGTAGTCATACCAGTAGCTGTTGCAGTAGTGCCAGAAGCCAGGCCAGTACCAGGGGCGCAGGGGCAGCGGATCCCAGTAGACGGGGTGGCAGTGGACCACATAGCCGTGCCATGGGTGGTAGAAGTAGGGGGCGGGGTGGATGGGACGGTTGGAGTGCGGCAGTGGGCCGGGGTGTCCGGGGCGGGCATAGCCCACGTTGCGCGATGCGGGACGTGCCAATGGTGTGGCGTTCGACGAGGGGCGTCCGCCCACGGTGGCGCTGCCCGTATGTCTGCCGGAGCTTACGCTGCCGTGCGAGCGGGTGGCCGGGGTGGCGCTGCTGCTACGCGAGGGACCGCTCGCCGAACTGCTACGTGTAGCCGAGGCGGCGTTGCTACGCGAAGGGCTGCTGTAAGAGTTGGCGTTGCGTGTGGCGCTGCTGCGTGTGGGACTGCTCGCCGAGCTGCTACGTGTGGCCGAGGCGGCGCTGCTGCGCGAAGGGCTGCTGTAGGAACTGGTGCTTCGCGTGGCGCTGCTGCGTGAGGGGCTGCTGTAAGAGCTGCTGCTGCGTGTAGCGCTGCTGCGTGAGGGGCTGCTGTAAGAACTGCTGCTGCGCGAGGGGCTGCTGTAAGAGCTGCTGCGGCTGCTCGACGAACTCGACGAGCGGCTCGCCGCCGGTGCACTACTGTGTCCGCCACCGCTGCGGCCACCGCCTCTTTGTGCCAGTGCCGGTGTGAAACTCAATGTCAGGCCGACCATTGCCAGGGCTATTAATCTTGAAGTTTTCATATCGTTGCTCCTTTCTTTTTGGTTTTTTTTTCTCGTTCTTTTCCGATTGCAAAGATAGAGAAAAAAAACGGGGAAATTTCCCCCAAAGCGAAATATTTTTCCCCTGGCGCTCTGCCGATAGCTTTCGACAGGGTGTTTTTTTTGTCAAAAAGTAACATCGAATGTCCTTTTTTTCGTATATTTGCAACGTCATTTTGTACGATATAATATGAAAGAAATACACGATTTCACTGTTTTAGAGCGCCATCGGTTGGGCGAGAGTTATTTCTCGCTTGTGCTCGGGCATGGCGCGGAGATGCAGTCCGTGGCTCCCGGCCAGTTTGTCGAGGTGATGGTAGAGGGAGAACCCAAGGTGATGTTGCGCCGCCCCATTTCGGTACACGATGTCAACAGCGAGCGCGGCACTTTGACGTTGCTTGTGCAGATTGTAGGCAACGGTACACGCCGTCTGTCGCAGTTGGTCGAGGGTGACAGGCTCAACATTGTCTACCCCCTCGGCCATGGCTTCACCACCGACCTTCCCACTGGCAGCCGTGCGGTCCTCGTGGGCGGCGGCGCCGGCACAGCACCGCTGTTCCACCTTGGCAAAGTGCTTTGTTCCAAGGGTGTTGACTGCACTGTCATCCTTGGCGGGCGCACCGAGAGTCTCATCCCGGTGAGCGATGCGTTTGCCGCCTTTGGACGTCTCTGTATCGCCACCGACGACGGCTCGCGTGGTCATCATGGCTTGGTGACCCAGCACCCCGCCTTCGCTGAAGCCTACGACATGGTCTACACCTGCGGCCCCACGCCGATGATGAAGGCTGTGGCCCGTAGCGCCGCTGAGCGAGGCATACGCTGCGAGGTGAGCCTGGAGAACATGATGGCCTGTGGCGTTGGTGCCTGTCTCTGTTGCGTCACCGACACTGACCAGGGTCACCGATGCGTGTGCAAGGACGGTCCCGTGTTCGACATTTCCACAATGAAAAAATGGTACCAATGCTAAACGTCAACATACACAACCTGAAGCTGAAGAACCCCGTGATGACCGCCAGCGGCACCTTCGGCTACGGCGAAGAGTTCGCCGACTTCATCGACCTCAACCGATTGGGCGGCTTTGTGGTCAAGGGCACCACCGGCAGCCATCGTGAGGGCAACCCTTATCCCCGTATGGTGGAGACCCCCTCCGGCATGCTCAACAGCGTGGGCCTCCAGAACGGCGGCGTGGAGAAGTTCTGCTCCGAAGTCTATCATAGAATCAAGGACTTGGACACCAATATCATCGTCAACGTCAGCGGCTCCAGCATAGAGGAATATTGCTCCGTGGCCGAGCAGATCGACGCCCTGGAGCGAGTGCCCGCCATCGAGTTGAACATCAGCTGCCCCAACGTCAAGTGCGGCGGCATGGGTTTCGGCACCGACCCCAAAATGGCCGCCCAGGTGGTGGAGGCCGTCCGTAAGGTATACCACAAGACGTTGATAGTGAAACTTTCGCCCAATGTCACCAGCATTGTCGACATTGCCAAAGCCGTCGAGGGGGCAGGAGCCGACAGTGTGTCGCTCATCAATACCCTGCTGGGCATGGCCATCGACATTGAGCATCGCCGTCCATTCATGGCCAACATCACCGGTGGTCTCAGCGGTCCCGCCGTGAAGCCCGTGGCCGTGCGCATGGTGTGGCAGGTGGCTCATGCCGTGAAGGTTCCCGTTGTTGGTCTGGGCGGCATCTGCACTGCCGAGGACGCCGTCGAGTTCCTCATGGCAGGTGCCACAGCCATCGAAGTGGGTACCGCCAACTTCATCGATCCTGCCATCACCGTCAAGATTATCGACGGCATGGAGCAGTGGTGCAAAAACCATGGTATCAACGATATCAACGACATCATAGGCATCGTATGACCCTCATTGCCGACAGCGGCAGCACCAAGACCACGTGGATGGAGGTGGAGACTGGAAACAAGATTGTTACCGAAGGTCTCAACCCCCATTTCACCACCGAGGCGCAATTCATGGCAGCTTGCGACGTGGTACGCAGGCATCCTGCCTTCGACACAGATGCACTGGCTACCAGCTTGCATACCATCGTCTTCTATGGCGCAGGCTGCGGCATGGAGACACAGCGAAAGAAAGTGTCCTCATGGCTTTGCAAGTGCTTTGGAACAAGCAATATACATGTCGAGACCGACATGCTCGCCGCCTGCCGCGCCACTGCTGGCACTCGCCCTGCCCTGGTGGCCATTCTCGGCACCGGCAGCAACGCATGCCTCTACGACGGACAGCACATTGTCCATCAGGCTGTCAGCACAGGCTATATCCTTGGAGACAAAGGCTCGGCCAACCATGTGGGACGCCTCCTGCTCGACGCATACCTCACCCATCGCATGCCGGATGATTTAAGATGCATGTTCCATGACGCTTACCGCTTGAGCGACGCCCAGCTGATGGATGCCGTCTATCACCAGCCCCACCCCAACCGCTTCCTGGCCTCGCTGGCCCCCTTCGCGGTGCAGCATCTTGACGACGACTATTGCCGCCAGGTGATACAATCCACATTGGAGAGCTGGTGGTCCGATGCGTTGCTGCCACTGTACAGATACGACAATACGCTTGCTCTCTGCGTGATAGGTGGCTATGCC
>JAFVAM010000010.1 GCA_017480525.1 Bacteroidales bacterium
GGCGACAGTCCCTCGCGCGGCGACCTGATGATGGCTCTTGACGGCAACACGCTGCAGGTGACAAGACCGCAGTTCTTCGTCGGCGAAACCCCGTGGGAACTCGTTGCCGACCAGCTGACGCTCGAAAACGACGGCAAACTGAAAATCGCCGGGGAAAACATCAGCTTCGAGAGTGAGCAGCAGAAAATCAACGCCCGCTTCAGCATCAAAGGACAACCCAACGACTGTGTGGAGCTGTTTTTCAATCAGTTCAGCCTCGACTTGCTGAGCGATGTCCTGCTCCAGAATAACCCCGTCGACCTGCGGGGAGAAATCAACGGACGCTTCTCGCTCTATGGACTCAACGAAACACCCTACTTCAACGCCAACCTGACGATGGACAGCTGCATGGTCAATGCCCAGCCCATGGGGCAGATGCACCTCTCCAGCAACTGGAACGCCGAACTCAACATCCTCAACCTGCAGATGCTGAGCGACAACATCAACGCCAACGGATGGCTGGAACTTGGACAGCGAGACCCCGGCCTGACCTTCGACGTGGACTTCCACACACTCGACCTCGCCATGGCCAAGCCGCTGCTCAAGTCGTTTTCGAGCCATGTGTCGGGAATGCTCAACGGCAGACTCAGCGTCAGTGGAACCACATTCCACCCCATTCTCCACGGAGAAGCCTTCGTTGAGGACGGCGCCATGACAATAGACATCACCAACGTCACCTACCATTTTTCCGACAGCCTGAGCCTCAACAACAATGTGGCAGTGCTGAAAGACTTCGAGATACACGACCCACAGGGCAACACCGCCGTGGCCAACGGCCAGATGGAGTTGACGGAAGACCGCCAGCTGCTGCTGGACATTGGTCTGCAAACCGACAACCTCATGGTGCTAAACCAAAAAAGCGGCGACAAATTCTACGGCACGCTCTTCGCTGCCGCCGACGGACGTGTGTCGGGTTCTGTGAACCAGCTGGGCATCTATGTCCGCGCTCGCACCAATCCAGGCTGCGAGCTGACGGTGCCCATCAGCTATCAGCAGAGCGTCAAATCGCAGAACTATATCACTTTCGTCAACGACGAACCGGAAGAACTCGACAAGACCGAGGTGGTCAAGTCGCCTATGGACTTCGACCTCGACCTCGACCTCTCCATCACACCCGACGTGAAACTCACCCTGCCCATGGACTTCAAAGAGGTGGCGGTCAACGTGGGTGCCACCGGTGCCGGCGATATGCACCTCAACCTGGGCGGCAACAGTGTGCCGCAGGTCATGGGCAACTATGTCATTTCGTCCGGCTTGATGAAAGTAGGCCTCTTCTCGGTATACGAAAAGAGGTTCACCATCGAGAACGGCAGCAGCCTGAACTTCCAAGGCAATGTGCCCGACGCTCGCTTCGACATGCAGGCCGTCTATTCGCAGCGTGTCAACATGTCCACCCTCACAGGAAACCTCTCCTCGGTCGACAACACACAGAAATATCTCCAAGTGGAGAACGTGATAGCCATCTCCGGCACCCTGCAGGACCCCACCATCGGTTTCGACATTCGTCTCCCAAACGCCGACCAAAGCGTTGAGGAGGAGGTGTTTGCCTACATCGACCGCAACAGCGAACGCGACATGCTCAACCAGACACTCTCGCTGCTCATCAACGGCAACTTCTACAATGTGAACAGCGACAACATACAGGGTACCAGCAACGCGCTCGACATCGTGACATCCTTTGTTGGCAACAGTCTGACCGACATGGTGCAATTTGTCGACGTCAACATCGACTACAAATCGGCCACCGAGCAGACCAGCCAGCAGCTCGACGTGAACATCAGCAAGGATTGGGGCCGATGGTATCTGGAGAGCACCCTCGGCTATGGCGGCGAAAGCCGCGACCTGGAGGCCGAAAACGTCAACGGCGCCATCATCGACGCCCTCATCGGATATCGTATCAGCCCCATGTTCCACCTCTTCGCCTACAATCGCACCAACACCAACGACTACACCCGCATCGACCTGCCCTACAAACAGGGAGCCGGACTGAAACTGACCAAAGATTTCGACCGCTGGAGCGACCTTTTCAAATCGAAGAAAAACAAAAAGAAGAAACAATGAGAAAAATACTCATCCTCACATTGTTCGCGGCATGGTGCCTCAATTCCTGTTCGCAGGTGGACTACAGCATCGATTCACTGCGCGTAGCCGATGCCGAGTGGAGCGTGGACAGCCTCGACGGCTTCGTTTTCAAGAAATACCACTTTGGCGAGGGGACACTCTTCTGCTCGGCACAGCATCTCTTTGTCATCGAAATCCCAGCCACATCGCCCAGGCGGTTAGCCTTCGTGTGCGACAGTTCGCTGGCCACCGTCTCCGACCTGGCCGCACGCACCCATGCACGGGCCGCCATCAACGGTTCCTATTTCGACATGGACAAAGGCCACCCCATCTGCTACCTCCGCATCGGCGGCCACCAATGGGGCGAAAACACACCACAGAAGAACGACAGCGTGAACCGTAAATACTACCAATACGCCGTCCTGACCCTCGGCGGCCACGGCAAGGCCACCCTGCGGGTACCCGACAGCAACCGCTGCTGGGAGAACGTCCTTTCCAACAGCGATATAATGACGGCAGGCCCCCTGCTGCTTCGTGGCGGCGAATATGTGCCGCAACGCGACGACCGCACCTTCGTCACCCATCGCCACAACCGCACCGCCCTTGGCCTGCGGCCCGACGGAACAACCATACTCCTCGTGGCCGACGGTCGTTTCAAGGGGCAGGCAGAAGGCTTCTCGCTGCCCGAATTGGAACGGGTGATGCGTTGGCTGGGATGCACCGAGGCCATCAACCTTGACGGCGGTGGTTCCACAACCATGTATATACAAGACAAGGGTGTGGTCAACTACCCCTCCGACAACAACCGCCACGACCACGAAGGCCAGCGGCCGGTCTCCAACGCCATTCTGTTGCTATAGCGTGGGATTGAGGGCCACCATGCCCGGATCCATGCGTTCGTTGCTCTCCACACAGCCGCGCTCGCCGCGCGTCATCGAACTGCACGGAGTGTCTGTGTTGGTATACACCTCCTGCTCATACCCATTCTCATAACAATAGCAGAGCTTGCTGTCGCACGATGCCAGAACTGTCATGGCCACCACGGCCGTAAGGGAAAGAATCACCTTTTTCATTGTCATATCTTATTTTATTATTATTTCATCCACAAAGGCCCACGCCTGCTGTCCGGCACTGACATGCCACTGCGGCAAGGGTCCGAAATTCTTCACCGTCACCCTCACAAAACGAGCCTTCGCCCACCCATCGACTTTGAAGACATGCCTCACGCTCTCCTCCTGCCTTTCGTGGACGTGGGCAAAAAGAGTGTTCGTCACCTCGCCGTAGGACATCCAGCTCTCGCCGTCAAGGCTGCACTCCACTTTCACGCTTTGCGGAAAGAAAATCCATGAGCGCATATTCTCCAGACAGTCCACACCAACGCTATGCACCGCCTGCATTTTTTCCATCTCCACAACAGCCACCATATCCTCCTGCCAGCCCTGCCAGCCGCCGATGCGATAGTTCAGCGGGGCAAAGATGTTGTCCACCATGCCTTCCGGGCCGTTCTCGGTATATTGCGGCGCGGGCTGCGTGAGGTAGGTGACACGCTTGTCCGTCTGGACCTTCACTTCAATATGGCGCACCCTCGGCGACGGCAGACGACCTTCCCTCTGCGCAATGGTGTCGCTCACCTTGTCGCGGTGGCTCTGCATGCGCCAGTCGGCAAAGGCGGGACAAGGCGTGATGCGATATTGCTCCGGGCAATCATACAGAATGTGGGCTTCGCGCGGCATCCGTTCAAAACCATCCGCCTTGAAGAGGGGCTTTGTCTCCACCCATACATCGCTGCCGGGGCACACTTCATATATGCCCAGCGAGGCCAGCACATACCAGGCACTCATCTGGCCGCAGTCCTCGTTGCCACAAAGGCCGTCGGGATTGCTGGAATATAGCTCGTTGAGTATTTTGTGCACATATTTTTCAGTCTTCTCCGGCTGTCCGAGCAAAGTGTAGAGCCATACAGCATGATGCGACGGCTCATTGCCGTGGGCATACATGCCTATGAGGCCGGTGACATCGGCCTGATCGCGTCCACTCAGGGTGTTGTGTCCCTCGAAAAGACTGTCGAGCAAGGCGATGGCCTTTCCTTTGCCGCCGAGATGAGAGACCCATGCGTCGAAGTCGTGCGGCACATAGGTGCTGTATTGCCAGCTGTTACCTTCGGTGAAGTGGTTGTTCACCTCCGTCGGATCGAAAGGGGTAAGCCACGCGCCGTTGCGCCGTGGATGGGCGAAGCCGTTGCTGTCGATGATATTCTGCCAGCTCTGGCTGCGGAGCCAGTATTCGCGCGCTGTAACGCTGTCGGCGGCCAACTCGGCCATCTGCGCTATGCACCAGTCATCGTAGGCGTATTCGAGGGTCTTGCTCACACTCTCGTTGTCCACCTCCGAACTGAGAAAGCCCTGCCCGGCGTATGCACGGTGGGCCTCCGTGCGGTTGCTGGTGGCCACCATGGCCGCAAGCAGTTGCTGTGGCGTGTAGCCCGCCAAGGTTCCGTCGGGTTCAGCCAGATGGACATAGGCTTCGAGTATCATCGGAACGGCGTGGTAGCCAATCATGCAGTGCGTCTCATGTGCCGAGAGCGGCCACATGGGCAGTTCGCCGCTCTGCTCGCACTGCTTCATGGCGGTATATACGAAGTCCACCGTGCGCTCCGGCTCTATCTGCGTAAGCAGGGGGTGCAGGGCGCGATAGGTGTCCCAAAGAGAGAGAACCGTGTACACCTCGCGTCCCGAATCGGCCACATGTATTTGGCCGTCGTGTCCGCGATAGCGTCCGTCGGCATCGCTCCAAAGATAGGGGGCTGTCATACAATGGTAGAGGGCGGTGTAGAAGCAGCGCCGCTGCTCCTTGCTGCCGCCGTCGACGCGCAACTTGCACAGGGCCTGTTCCCACGTCCGGGTGGCGGCGCGGCGCGCGCTTTCGAAGTCGGGCTGACTGGCACCGATGAGGTTGCCGATGGCACCATCCACGTCTACGCCGCTGATGGCCACCTGCAGTTCCACCTGCTTGCCGTCGAAATACAGAAGCGCCTGTGTGCTGTCGCTGCTTGTCTGCACCTTCTTCAGCGGAACATTGA
>JAFVAM010000011.1 GCA_017480525.1 Bacteroidales bacterium
GAACATATTAAGAATAATGACACAGAAAAAGACAATAACCAACATTGGCACACTACTATGCACCTTGACAGTTCTCGTCGCGACAGGCTGCCGCCATAACGAGCGAGCCAATGAGCCGATAATCCCAGCCGTCACGGTGGCAGACATAGAGTCGGAAGGCGACGAATACAGCATCAGTTACCCAGGCCTCGTCAAGGCGGCACAGGAACTTTCGCTCTCGTTCAGAGTGAGTGGCACGATAGACCGAATACTCGTCAGCGAAGGCGACCATGTAAAGAAAGGTCAGGTGCTGGCCAGGTTGGACACCTCCGACTATCGCAACCAGCTGAACGCAACCACAGCCGAATATGAAGCCATTATAGCAGAAGCAGGCCGGGTGGTTGACCTCTACAACGAGGAAGCGACCACTCGCAGCAATTACGACAAGGCCGTCTCTGGCATGAAGCAGATTGAATCGAAGCTGCAATTTCACCGCAATCAGCTTGACTACTGCACACTGTATGCCCCTATCGATGGTGTGATCGGGACGTGCAACCGCAGCGAACATGAGAACGTATCGGCAGGTATGGCGGTGGTGCAAATGCTTAGTAACGGTAGTCCAGAGATAGAGATACACATATCGGACAAGATTTACATCAGCCGCGATAAAATCACTAGCTATACCTGTCGCCTCTCCATATATCCTGATGAGGTCTTCACCCTCACTCCCATAAGCTACTCCTCGTCGGCTAATTCAAACCAACTGTACACTGTGCGCCTTCGCATAGAAAACACCGGCAAACGTCAAATTCTTAAAGGCATGAATGCCACAGTCACCGCTACTGTAGGCACGGGTAGCTCCTCCATGAGCGTTCCGACACGGAGCATTGTCCACGATGCTACAGGTGACCACATACTCCTTGTCGGTCCCGATTGCCACGTAACGACGGCGTCTGTGCGCGTAATTGACGTGCAAAAAAGTGGCAGATGCCGTATCGAAGCTTTGCCCATCGATACTGGTTACAAAGTGATCACCTCGGCCGTGGGACGTATTGAGCCAGGCGACACTGTGCGCCCTATTGCAACAACGTCTGAAACCAATATAGGAGGAATTCTCTGATGGATATTTCTTCGTGGGCACTTAAAAATAAGAACCTCGTATGGTTTGTTGTCTTCCTGCTGACAGCAGGTGGATTGATAAGTGCAATCAACATGAGCAAGCTTGAGGATCCCGCCATAGCTGTTAAGTCAGCGGTGGTGTTGGTGACGCAGCCAGGAGCCTCAGCCTACCAGGTTGAGTTGGAGTCGGTAGACCCTTTAGAGAAAGCTGCCCTTTCCCTACCGGAGGTGAACAGCGTGAAGTCGAAGTGCTACAACGATATGGCGCTGATACAAATCAGTTTGAAGCAGGATGTTCCCACGCGCGAATTGCCACAGGTTTGGCAACGGCTTCGAAATAAGGTGGGCGATGCAGCCTTACCCTCGGGAGCAACGACACGCGTACTCGACGACTTTGGCGACGTCTACGGCATATTCTATGCTATCACAGCCGACGGACTGACCGACGAACAGATGAACCAATATGCCGGGCTTATCAAGCGCGAGATTGGGGCGGTGAAAGGGGTCGGTAAAGTGCAGCTCTATGGCACACGTCAACAGTGTATCGACATCGCCCTGCGACAGGACCGACTGGCGATGATGGGTATCAGCGTGGCCGAGGTGCTCAGCACCCTGCAGGGGCAGGACGCAACTGCCTATAGCGGCTATCTGGTAAGCGATGGTTCACGCCTGCGCGTAAACGTCGACGGGCGCTACAAAAGCATCGAGGACATAGAGAACCTCATCATTCAAGGACACACTGGCGATATCTTCCGTCTCGGCGACATTGCCGAGGTCACGGAGAACCTTGATACCCCTTTGCGCAACTCGCTCACCTACGATGGCGCAGATGCCATCGGCCTGCTCGTCTCTGCCGCCGACGGCACAGATATTCTTAAGGTGGGCAAAGCCATCGAGAAAGCCGTCGATCAGCTGCAACGAGATCAGTTGCCCACAGGTGTGGAACTGCACAGGGTATTCTATCAACCCGACCGAGTAGGGACTGCACTGAGCGACTTTTTCGTCAATCTCATAGAGAGCATCCTCGTCGTCATACTTATCCTCGTTGTCTTCATGGGTCTGCGCAGCAGCCTCATTATAGGCCTATGCTTGCTGATTACCGTCGTGGGGTCGTTCGTCATCCTCAACGTAGCGGGAGGCACAATGCAGCGTGTTTCGCTGGCATCGTTTATCTTAGCCATGGGCATGCTGGTCGACAACAGCATCGTGATTATCGACGGCATCTTGGTCGACCTCAAACAAGGTAAACCGCGCCACCAAGCTCTAACCGACATCGGCAGCAAGACCGCTATGCCTCTGCTCGGTGCCACGCTGATTGCCATACTCGCCTTCTTGCCGCTTGCCATATCGAAAGACACCACGGGCGACTACATACGCGACCTCTTCATCGTGCTGGCCGTCTCGCTGCTACTCAGCTGGGTGTTGGCTTTGCTCCTCGTCCCCATTCTGGCCGACCGCTCGCTGAAAGTCACGAATGCAGAATCAGATAAGCCCAACCGCATAGAGCAACTGCTGCGCCGCCTGCTCGACTTTGCCATGACGCACCGTTGGGGTACGGTCGGAGCTATGGTAATCTTGCTTGTGCTTACCTTCGTCGGCTTCGGCCACATGCGGCAGGGCTTTTTCCCCGATATGAAATATGATCAGCTTTATATCACATACAAAAGCCGCGAGAATACCGACTGGCAGCACACAGCCTCGGCTTTGGAAAGCATGCGTCGCTACCTCGCCGAACGCGATGACATACTGCACGTTACCGCCTCTACCGGTGGCACACCAGGGCGCTACAACCTTGTGCGCGGCATTGGTCCGAACTCGATGTCGTATGGCGAACTGATTGTGGACTTCAAAGACTCCAAGAGTGCCACCCGCGCAGTAGCTGAATTGCAAGAATATATGGATAGCCACTATCCTGATGCCTACATCCGAGTGAAGCGATACAACCTTATGTATATGGACTTTCCCGTGGAAGTGCAGTTTAGTGGCCCCGACCCAGCGGTGTTGCATCAGCTCACTGAGCAGGCCCTCACCATCATGGACAATTGCCCACTCACCACGGCTGTCACCACCGACTGGGATGCACCTGCCCCAAACCTCACCATCCACTACGACCAGCCACAGGCACGCCAGAGTGGTCTCTCGCGTAAGGATGTAAGCATCTCACTCCTCTCCGCCACCGACGGTATCCCCATCGGCTACTACTACGACGGTGCACTGCGCAAGAAAATCAATGTGCGTGTCGTGGACGACGACGGATCGCCCATAGACAACCTCTCCGGCGTACACCTTTTCTCGCAACTTCCCTCGGTGAAAGGATTGCTCTCCGAGGAAGTCATCCTCGGCATAGCCACAGGCAAATTGGGATTGGACGACATAGACCATCTCATAGGCTCCTCCGTGCCTCTTGGGCAAGTGGGTAGTGGCATCAGCGTGGACTGGGAGGATCCCTGCGTTAGCCGTATGGACGGTCGACGCGCACAGCGTGCACAGTGCTTCCCAGCCTCAGGCTGCTCGGCAGGCGAGGCATATCGTGCAGTGAAAGCCGAGGTCGACAAGATTGAACTTCCCGCAGGTTACAGCGTGAAATGGTATGGCGAGCAAGCCGCCAGTTCTGACTCCGTGAGTTCTCTATTTGGTAGCTATCCGGCAGCAATCCTCATCATAGTCCTCATCCTGATTTTCCTCTTTGGTGACTACAAAAAGCCAACCATCATCATCCTCACCGTGCCATTGGTGCTCATCGGTGTGGTGGCAGCCATGCTGGTATCGGGCAAGCCGTTCGGATTCGTTGCTATAGCAGGCGTATTGGGTCTGGTGGGCATGATGATTAAAAACGACATAGTGCTAATGGACGAGATCAACCGACGCATCGACGAGGGAGAGCCTCCATACACGGCTCTCGTCGAGGGGAGCGTCAGCCGCCTGCGAGCCGTCTCTATGGCTGCTCTGACCACCATCCTCGGCATGCTACCATTGCTGGGCGACGTGATGTTCGGCTCGCTGGCAGCCTGTATCATGGGTGGTTTAGCCTTCGGCACGGTGCTTACACTGGTCTTTGTCCCCGTCCTCTATTCCTTATTCTTCAACATCAAGAAGCCATGAAGCAGACAGTCCTCACCCTCTCGCTGACACTCTTCGCCATCGGTGCTACGGCGCAACGGCCTATAACCCTCAAAGAGTGTATCCTCACTGCCCTCTCCGACAATAAGGAGTTGCAGATGTCCAACTCCAAGATAGCCGAAGCTCACGAGACCGCCTTGAGCATCCGTGGACACTTCCTGCCTCAAGTCAGCGCATCAGGCATAGCTGGTTGGAACTCCTCCAACGGTACATTGCTGGATATTCCTAAGTTTAATTTTGACATCCCTCTCTCCTCGTCATCCATACCCTTCAATTTCCCTGGCTACGATATCGACTACCGCGTGGGTGGTATCTACCACGCAGGCATCACCGTGCAGCAACCCATCTACATGGGCGGCCGCATAGCCTCTGGCTATCGGATGGCGCAGATAGGGGAAAACGTAGCACACGAGAGGCACGAACTCACTGAAGCCGAGGTTGTATATCAAACTTGCCAAGCATATTTCCTCCTGCTCAAAGCTCAACGGTTGGATAGCGTTGCAACCGCCGCACTAACTGCTGCCGATGAGATGATGCGTGCCGTTGGTGCTGCTGGCGAACACGGCATGGCTCAACGAACCGACATGAAGAAAGTTGAATTGGCACGTACAGAGTTGCAGCTCTCCGCTGTCCAGGCAAAAAACGGTGTTCGTCTCGCACAACGCAACCTTTGTGTACAGATGGGCGTGAAGATGGAAGATGTCGTAGCAATCAGTATTCCAGATGATTTCTTTCTGCAAAACGAAACAACCGACATCTCTGTGGCAGACCGCCCTGAATATCGCATGCTGGAAGCACAGGTGGAACTGAACCGAGAAAAATTAACCACCGCCCGTAGTGAGATGTTGCCACAGGTAGGGGTGCAAGCCAGTTATGGATATCTCTATGGCCTGCACGTTTCCGACAAAACCATATTTGATGGAGGAAGCGTTACATTGTTGGCCTCAGTCAAAATCCCGATTTACCAGTCAGGCGTGGCACGTCATAATTTGAAAGCTGCTAAAATAGCGCTCCATCATAGCGAACTGGAACGCGCCCTCATAGCCGACCGTATGGCCCTCGAACAACTACAGGCACAGAACCTCTACGATGAAGCACAATTAAAACATGAGATCAGTCTATCTTCTCTTTCTTTGGAAGAGGATAACCTTGCTATCATTCAAAAGCAATACAAAGTGGGGCAAGCCACCTTGGCCGACCTTTTGCGCGAACAAGCCCAACTCCAAAAAAAACAAGAGGAAGAGGTGGAGTCCATGTGCGACGTGTTCCTTGCACACCTACGGCTGATGAAAGCAGCAGGCCACCTAATGGAAGCTTTCGATACCAATAGCCAGTAATTCGCTTCACCTGCAAAAGCCCATATCGATAAAAGCAGAAAAGATAGTATCTTTGCATACAAAACGATGAGATATGGAAGTGACGAAAGAGTCGATGAAGTTGCTGCCATCCAGGAACCTACGGAAGGATTTCGACATCGTGTATATCTATAAAAGGAGCAATACAATCACATTGGAAGAACATGCCTTGCACAAGAGTGGCTGATGCTTCCAGAGAGCATTGGCGAGCAGAGGTATAATATTGAATACCGTTGTGTGGCACCGGCGTACCATCGGCACACCGGTGATACTCTGCGACAGATACCCCACACGGCATGTCCGTAAAGGGATAGCAGTGTGGGGTATATGTAGGGTGTGCCAGAGGAACACTATTGTTCTTCAGACAATCAGAACTCGGCGGTCTTCGGGGTGCGGGGGAATGGGATGACGTCGCGGATGTTGGCCATGCCGGTGACGAAGAGGAGCAGACGCTCGAATCCGAGGCCGAAACCGGCGTGAGGACAGCTGCCATAGCGGCGCGTGTCGAGGTACCACCACATGTCTTTCATCGGGATGTTCAGCTCGTTGATGCGGGCCATCAGTTTGTCGTAGTTATCTTCGCGCACGGAGCCGCCAATAATCTCGCCAATCTGCGGGAAGAGTACATCGGTGCCCTGCACGGTGCGGCCATCGTCGTTCTGTTTCATATAGAAGGCCTTGATTTCCTTCGGGTAGTCAATCATGATGACAGGTTTCTTGAAGTGTTTCTCCACCAAGTAACGTTCGTGCTCGCTGGCCAGGTCCACGCCCCAGCTCACAGGGAATTCGAACTTCTCGCCGTTCTTGATGGCCTCCTCCAATATCTTGATGCCTTCGGTATACGGCAGGCGGACGAAGTCGGTATCCACCACGCTCTTCAGGCGCTCGATGAGGCCATTGTCAATCATCTTGTTGAGGAACTCCAGGTCGTCCATGCAGTGGTCGAGAGCCCACTTGACGCAGTATTTGATAAACTCCTCCTCGAGGGCGGTGAGTTCGTCGAGCTGATAGAAGGCCATCTCCGGCTCGATCATCCAGAACTCGGCCAGGTGGCGCGGAGTGTTGCTGTTTTCGGCACGGAAAGTGGGGCCGAAAGTGTAAATTTTTCCCAGCGAGGTGGCCCCCAACTCACCCTCCAGCTGTCCGCTGACGGTGAGGGCGGTGAACTTGCCGAAGAAGTCCTGCTCCCAGTCGATAGATCCGTCCTCCTTGCGAGGCGGGTTCTCGGGGTCGAGGGTCGAGACATGGAACATCTCGCCGGCACCCTCACAGTCGCTGGCGGTGATGAGCGGCGTGTGGAAATAGAAGAAGCCACGCTCGTGGAAGAAAGTGTGGATGGCCATGGCCATGTTGTGGCGCAGACGCATGACGGCGCCGAAGATGTTGGTGCGCAGGCGCAGGTGGCCGATTTCTCGCAGTAACTCCATGCTGTGACCCTTCTTTTGCAGGGGGTAGGTGTTGGGATCGGCCTCGCCGTAGACGACGATGTTCTCGGCCTGCACCTCCACGGCCTGTCCGCTGCACTGGCTCTCCACCAGCTTGCCCTCCACACCGATGCAGGCACCTGTGGTGATGCGCTTGAGGTCCTCCTCGAACCGTGCCGGGTCGGCCACCACCTGCAGGTTGTGGATGATGGATCCGTCGTTGACGGCCAGGAAGGCCACGTTCTTGTTGCCGCGCTTGGTGCGCACCCAGCCCTGCACGCAAATCTCGGTGCCTATCAAGGCACTCACGTCTTCTTTCAGAAGGTATTTAATCTCGTAACGTTTCATTGTATGTTGTTTTATTTATTTTGCTTTCCAGTTTCTGTCAAACCATTGACGCTGTTTCTGCCACTCCCAAGCGGCTTGTATTGTATGATTCTTGAATATCTCGAAGTCCATTGTCAGTGGATATATTCGGTCATTCTGTTCTTTGGTTGAGAAGACATACATCCCATGCCATCCATTCTCTTTGAATTCTTCAGAGCCACCATTAACCATGTTCACAAATTTTGGAAGGCGCAGGAAATCACCATCAAGGACAAATATCACACTCCAAAAAAAAGACTGCATGGCATGTATGGAGGGTTCTCTGTCGCGCGTGACCCGGTCGCGAATGCTTGTCTTGGCTTGTATGCAGCCAAAGCAGTACTTCTTGTCGTTAATGGTCACAATACTGTACAAATCAAAGATATTCGCCCTGATTTGTTCCTTGAGCCAGCTGATGTCTCTTGGCTCATTGGCAATCTCGTTTGCTTTGATGAGAATGTTCAGGTCTCTTTGCAAAACAATCTCGATACCAGTTCCGTGCAGTGTTAATGACACCAGCTCTTTCACCATCTCTTCGAATGCATGTCCGCTGGACTTCTTCCAGCTTTGATCTGCACTGATAACCTTCTCGATGGTTTCAATATCAGATATTCCCGACTTGCGGAACAGGTGTGCCCTGTATATTGATTTCCACAATTCAGACACTTGCTCGTTCGGATACTTCTGAATTGCTTGGGTGATGGTCTGTTTTATTGCCGCTTTTTGAGACTCTTTGTCAAAGTCAGCGACCATCGCGTCGGAGACCTTCTTCCCTTGGTGTTCCGACATAAGCGCAGCCATACGGCGTTCATACTCCGAACTGTATGTCTTTTGGCAGAAGTTATAGCATCCGGTTGTCATCATGACCTGTGTTCATTTGCAGTAAACAATTCGTTGATTTGCATTCCCCATGCATACGCGAGCAGCGGCGGTACGGCATCGCCGATTTGTTCGTATTTGTCTTGCACTGTCCGATCGATATGAGGCACAATGTATGGACCTCCTGCAAACTCGTAGGAATCCGGGAAGGACTGCAGGCGTGCACACTCACGGACAGTCAAGGCTCTGTCGGATCTTGGGTGGACGAATTCGTCGAGGCAATGGCTGGTGACGGTTGGCGACGGTTCGCTCTCCTTCAGTCTGTAGTTTCGTTTTATGAACAGTTTCTTGGGCAGTATACGTTCTTCCTGCAATTTCTCTCTTTCTGCGCCAGTGTACCTGTCGAACAGTGTTTTCAGGCCTTCTCCTTGTTTAAGCATTGAAAAACGTTTCAGCGTGCATTCTCTGTGCTTCATCGGAAGATGATTGGTGATGCGGTCTTTAGATAGACCCTCCCTTTTCCAAAAGGCGTCGTTTCTCATCAGTTGAGAGTATCGAGAGGCCTTGCCTGTATATTCCGTGCCCTCTATGTTGCTGTTGGCCGTCACGTTGGGAAGTTCCGAAAAGGCTTCTCCGACTGTCACAGGATGCTGAAAGCGCGACGGTGCTTGCAACCACCATCCGGGAAATCGGCATGCCAGAATAAAGAAACGATTCCTCTTTTGGGGTACGCCGAACATCGTGGCATCCAGTACTACCGGCAGGTAGTTGTCATATCCGGCCTCGCATAGCTCTTTCTTCAGCACCTCGACAATCAGCATGTCGGAGTCTTTGGCAGTTCGCTTGGTGGTGATGCCTGGCACGTTCTCGAAGAGAATCATTTTAGCTTTGCATATCTTTGCGATGCGGATTCCTTCGCGGAACAGGAACTGCCGGTCGTCGTAAAAGGATCTTGACGTATTGCCCGCCGTTGAGAACGTTTCGCAGGGCATACCTGATGTGACGAGGTCAACGCCCTCGGATGGTATATAGGGAAGCAACTGTTCTGCTGATACGTTCCGAATGTCGGAGTTGATGACATGCACTTCGGGATGGTTAGCCTGATATGTGTCGCAGCAGCTTTTGATGTACTCAATGGCCACCAAGGTCTCGAACCCTGCGGCATGCAACCCTGTGCATATACCACCCGGACCTGCGAAACAATCAATATGAGTCAACGGTCTGTGCATATCTCAATTTCATTTCTTGTCTATCAGACGTTTCAGTTCCACATCGTTGGCGAAGCGGAAGATTTGCTCTTCGTTTTTGCGACGGCAGACCATCAGGGTGTCGTCGCTGGCGGCGACGATGTAGCCGTCGAGTCCTTCGAGTACGACGGTTTTCGTCGGGTCGTCGGGCATGACGACAAGGGTGTCACGCGTGTCATAGGTGAAGACGTTGCCGCTGAGGACAGCGTTGCCGTCGCAGTCGCGCGGAGAGACGTCGTAGAGCGAATCCCATGTTTCCACATCGCTCCACCCGAAACTGGCGGCCAACACATGCACGTTGTCGGCTTTCTCCATGATGCCGTTGTCCACAGAGATGGTCTCGCACTGCGAGTACACCTCCTCAAGCCCGCCACGCAGTTCCTCCAACGAGGGGCGGAGGAAAGCCTCGGCGATGGCCGGCAGAAAAACCTCGTAAGCCTTGCGTAGCACCGGCAAGGTCCACACGAAAATACCTGCGTTCCAGAAGAACTCGCCGCTGGCGATGAACTGGCGGGCCATCTCCACGGGCGGCTTTTCTGTGAAGGTCACCACCTCGTGCAAGTTCTTGGACTTGGGCAGCGAGGACTGTTCGCGGAACTGTATGTAGCCGTAGCTCGTCTCGGGACGTGTGGGCTGTGCGCCGAGGGTGATAATCCAGTCGTGCTCCTGCACGGTGGCCACAGCCTGACGCAAGTCGGCGAAGAAGTTCTCTTCGCGGAAAATGGCGAGGTCGGAGGGGGTGACGACGAGCGTAGCCTCGGGGTCGCGACGGGCGATGACGGCGGCAGCATAGGCCACGCAGGGCGCCGTGTTGCGCCGCAGCGGCTCGCCGACCACCTGCCAGTCCTCCAGGCCCGGCAGCTGCTCTCGCACCCGCCCGACATAAGTCTCGCCGGTGACCACCACCACGTGGTCCTCACCACAAAACTGCGCATAGCGCCGATAAGTACTCTGAAGCATGCTGCGCCCCGTGCCCATCACATCGATGAACTGCTTGGGACTCTCTGCTCCCGTCACAGGCCAGAAGCGGCTTCCCAGACCGCCGGCCATAATCACCGTCCATATATGGTTGTTGTCTTTCAATTCTTTGTCTCCAGTTTTCATTTCAAACACTCACTTCTCCCCTGATGTGTGGCCAGGGGTTGTAGTTCTCCAACGCGAAGTCCTCATAGTCGAAGCCGAAAATGTCCTTCTTTTCAGGATTGATGCGCATGGAGGGCAGCGGACGTGGCTCACGTGAGAGCTGAAGGCGCACCTGGTCGAGATGGTTCTTGTAGATGTGTGCGTCGCCGAAAGTGTGGACGAACTCGCCCGCCTCCAGTCCACACACCTGCGCCATCATCATCGTCAGCAGGGCATAACTGGCAATGTTGAACGGCACCCCGAGGAAGATGTCGGCCGAGCGCTGATAGAGCTGGCAACTGAGACGCCTGTCGTTTCCCACATAGAACTGGAAAAGACAGTGGCACGGCGGCAATGCCATGTCTTGGATTTCGGCAGGATTCCATGCCGTCACCATCAGGCGACGGCTGTATGGGTTGCTCCTGATTTGTTCCACCACGTCGGCAATCTGGTCGATGGTGCCGCCACGACCGTCAGGCCACGAGCGCCACTGGCTGCCGTAGACGGGGCCCAGATTGCCCTCGGCATCGGCCCACTCGTCCCATATCGACACGCCGTGGTCCTTGAGGTATTTTATGTTTGTCTCGCCACGCAGGAACCACAATAGTTCGTAGATGATACTCCGCAGGTGCAGTTTCTTGGTAGTCAGCGCAGGGAAGCCCTGGCCGAGGTCGAAACGCATCTGGTAGCCGAACACCCCCACGGTACCCGTACCCGTGCGGTCCTGGCGCTCTGTGCCGTGTTCCAGCACATATTGCAGAAGGTCAAGATATTGTTTCATAATCCTACCCTTACTAACGACAACTCCCCCTTTTTGTTGTATATTCAACAAAAAAAAATGCGGTCATGTCGGTTCCGCCATTTCCCCGCCCCCTCAAACCCTGCCATCGACGCACCGCCCTCCTGCCACCCCTGCCGATACCCATCCCCCGGTGGGAGATGACAGGATGTAGGCAAAGAAAAAAAACTTAACAAAAACGTAACATCGGCATGAGGATATCCTTTGTATCTTTGCAGCATCGAAAAATCAAAAAAAATACTATGAAAATCACGGATATTATACTGATTCTCATCAACCTGGCAGGTGCGTTGGCCGTATTCCTTTTCGCCATGAAACTGATGAGCGAGGGATTGCAGAAGTTTGCAGGCTCACGGCTGCGCCATGTGCTGAGCCGCATCACCGGCAAACCCCTGAGCGGCATCCTGGCGGGTGCGGGGGTGACGGCGGCCATCCAGAGTTCGACTGCCACCACGGTGATGGTGGTGGGCTTCGCCGGTGCGGGACTGCTCTCGTTGGGCGGCGCCGTGGCGGTGGTGATGGGTGCCAACATCGGCACCACCATCACAGCCTGGATCATCGCACTCTTCGGTCTGGGCAATGGCGCTTCCTCCGACGGCATAGCCTTCTCGCTGCCCATGCTGTTGGCCACGCTGAGCCTCTTCTTCACCTATTCGAAGAAGAACAAAATGCAATATCTTGGGCAGACCATCATAGGCCTGGCCCTGCTGCTGGTGGGCATGGAGCTGCTGGAGAACGCCATCCCGGAGTTGAGCGACGGTGTGGTGGAGACCATAGCCACTTGGAGCCACTGGGGCTTCTGGTCGGTGCTGCTGTTCATCGTGGTGGGCGCCATCCTGACCATCATCCTGCAGACCTCGGCGGCCATGACGGCAGTCATCCTGCTCATGGCCAGCCAAGGATGGATTGAGTTCCCCATGGCCCTGGCTCTCGTCATGGGACAGAACCTCGGCACCACGCTGACGGCACAAGTGGTGGCCATGACCACCGGCACCACCGGCAAACGCGCCGCACGCGCCCATCTGGTGTTCAATGTGGCCGGCGTCCTCTTCTGCCTCCTTCTCTTCTATCCCATCTGCAACGGCATCATGTCCATGGCCGGCATCACCGACGTACCCTCCGACCCCATCAACCGCCAGCGCTATCCTCTGGCCATCACCATCTTCCACACCTTCTTCAACGTCGGAACCACCGTCATCCTGGCTTTCTTCATCCCACAGATTGTACGGATAGTGGAATGGATGGTGCCCGAGAGAAAGGAAGAAGGAGAGGAGGAGTTCCGACTGACCTACATAGAACCCAACCTGCTCTCCACCGCCGAACTCAACCTGCAGAGTGCCAAGAGCGAAATCGAGGAGTTCTCGAAACGGGTGCTCCGCATGTACACCTTCCTGCCAGGGCTGCGCACGGCCAAAAACGACGAGGAGTTTGAGGCCATCATGGCCCATGTGGCGAAATACGAGGACATCACCGACCGCATGGAAATGGAAATCAGCAGGTTCCTCACCAGAGTGGGCAGCGGAGACGTCAGCGAGCATGCCTCCGAGCGCATCAGCACCATGCTGCGCATCATCGACAATCTGGAGTCCATCGGCGACACCATCTACCAGATCGCCATGACGCGACAAAACAAGCGCGACGACGCCGTACACTTCGACGCAGGCCTCAACGCCAACCTCGAACACATGCGCGACCTGGTGCAGCAGGCGCTGGACATCATGGACCGCAACCTGCACGACTACGACCACGTGGATCTCGACGCCGCCTACCACGCCGAACACGAAATCAACCACTTCCGCGACCGCCTGCGCACCCAACACCTCAACGCGCTGAAACTGGGGGTATACGACTACGCCATCGGCAACGCCTACAGCAGCCTCTACGCACTCTACGAGAAACTGGGCGACTACGTCATCAACGTCTCCGAAGCCATCGACAGCAGCCGCAAGCACACAGAGGACTAAAAGAAGAGGCGGCCGCGAGGCCGCCTCTTCTTTACCTTTTTTTTCAGTTCATCTCATACACATCTTATAGATAGCCACGACGTCGTCCTTGGTCAGGGTGCGGAAGCCGGGGAGGGAACCTCTGTAGGGCAGCACCGACTTGGCGGCCATACTCTCGAAATGGCTCTCGTCGATGCCCAGTTCGGGCAGGGTGCGCTTGAGGCCGAGAGTGTCGAAGAGGAAGTGGGCGAGGGCGTCGATGGCACGGAGGGCACCTTAGCGGACGGGCAGCGTGGGGTCGAGGCCGAAGACCGAGATGCCGAACCGGGCAATGCGCGGGAGGGTCTCGTCGCCCATGCAGTATTCCAACCAGCGGGGCGAGAGAATGGCCAAGCCATGGCCATGGGTGATGTCGTAGACAGCGGAAAGCTCATGCTCCATGGGGTGGCAGCTCCAGGCCTGCACCTTGTCGGCCCCCACAAGTCCGTTGATGGCCCAGCTGGACGCCCACATGAGGTTGGCGCGGGCCTCATAGTTCTCCGGCTCACGCATGGCGATGGGTGCATAGCGGACAACCGTGCGCATCATGCCCTCGATGAAGGTGTCGACAAGGAACATGGGGTCGGCAGTGGTGAAATACACCTCCATGAGGTGTGAGAAGATGTCGGCGCTGCCGCAGGCCGTCTGGTAGGGACTGACGGTGTAGGTCAGCGTGGGGTCTAAAAAGGAGACCTTGGGGAAAAGCAGGGGACTGAGGCGTCCGCGCTTGTCGTCGGTCTCGGGGTTGGAAATGACACCGCCGCTGTCCATTTCGGAACCTGTGGCCGACAGGGTGAGGATGCTCACAATGGGGAGGGCCTTCTCCACGGGGGACCACTTTTCGTAGTCGAAGAAATCCCAGGCGTCGTGGTCGACGCAGGCCGCCGCGGCAATCCACTTGGTGCAGTCAATCGTGCTGCCGCCGCCAACAGCGAGGAGGACATCGATGTGATGCTCCTTGCAAAGACGCGCGCCCTCACGCACCGACGCAATACGCGGGTTCGGCTCTATGCCGCCCAACTCGAAAAGCTCCATGCCGGCCTCACCAACGGCACAGACCACAGTGTCGTAGAGACCGATTTTCTTGATGCTGCCACCGCCATAGGTCAGAAGCACTCGCTTGCCATACTGCTTCAGCTCACTGCCGAGAAGGGTAAGCTTCTCGTGTCCGAAATGAATCCGCACAGGATTCTGGAAGGTAAAATCTTTCATTCTGTGTCGATGTTTTTTGGTGTTCGTTTTTTTTGAGACAGATAACGCAGGAATGACACATTTATTATGTGTCACCCCTCCCCCACCCCACTTTTTTCTCGTCCACTACGCCGCACCGACTTCCGCAAAGCAAAAAGCCTCCGGAAACTCCCGATGCGTTATCCACAGAGTAAACGTTTGAATGCAAAAGGAGTGACCGTTTCCAACCCCCGATTGTTGATAACTTGTCGACGCCCCACATGTTTTTTTTGGTTAATTTAGCACTCCGAAAAAAAGGCCGTGTGCCCACATAAACGATTAACATATAATAAAATAAAGAAAAGGATACACCATGCAAGGCGACTTGTTTTCATCAACCCAACCAAAGAAGGAACCCAAAGAGTACCGGCAGTACACCCCGGAAGAAATCATGCGTTCATCTGTGGAATATTTCCACGGCGACGAGCTGGCTGCCAACGTCTGGATGAACAAATACGCCTTGCGCGACGACGACCGCATCTTCGAACTCAACCCCGACATGATGCACCGCCGTCTGGCTGCCGAGTATGCCCGCATCGAGGACAAATACCAGAACCCCCTCTCCGAGGAGGAAATCTACCAGCTTCTGAAGGACTTCCGCTACATCGTCCCCCAGGGCAGTCCCATGAGCGGCATCGGCAACAGCTTCCAGGTAGTCTCTCTATCCAACTGCTTCGTCATCGGCAACCAAGGCTCCAGCGACTCTTACGGCGGCATCATGAAAATCGACCAAGAGCAGGTGCAACTCATGAAGCGCCGCGGCGGCGTGGGCCACGACCTGAGCCACATACGTCCCGGCGGCAGCCCCGTGAAAAACTCCGCCCTCACCTCCACAGGCATCGTCCCCTTCATGCAGCGCTACTCCAACACCACCCGCGAGGTGGCCCAGGGCGGACGCCGGGGCGCCCTCATGCTCTCCATCTCCATCAAGCATCCCGACGCCGAGCATTTCATCGACGCCAAGCTGGAGCAGGGCAAAATCACCGGTGCCAACGTCAGCGTGAAAATCACCGACGAGTTCATGCACTGCGCCATGGAGGGCAAACCCTTCGTGCAGCAGTATCCCATCGACTCTCCCAACCCCATCTATACCCGCACCGTCGACGCCCGCGCCATCTGGAACAAAATCATCGCCAACGCATGGTCCAGCGCCGAACCCGGCGTCCTCTTCTGGGACACCATCATCCGCGAGAGTGTTCCCGACTGCTACGCCGACTTCGGCTATCGCACCGTCAGCACCAACCCCTGCGGCGAGATACCCCTCTGCCCCTACGACAGCTGCCGCCTCCAGGCCATCAACCTCTACTCCTACGTCGACCACCCCTTCACTCCCCAAGCCACCTTCAACTTCGACCTCTTCCGCGACCACGTCATGAAAGGCCAGCGTCTCATGGACGACCTCATCGACCTCGAACTCGAAAAAGTCGAGCAGATTCTCCGCAAAATCGAGTCCGACCCCGAAAGCGACGAAATCAAGATGGTGGAACACAACCTCTGGCTCAACATCAAGATGAAATGCCTCGAAGGCCGCCGCAGCGGCTTCGGCATCACCGCCGAAGGCGACATGCTCGCCGCCCTGGGCCTACAATACGGCTCCGACGAGGCCACGGCCTTCTCCGTGCGCGTCCACCAGGCCCTCTGCCTCGCCGCCTACGCCTCCAGCGTCCAGCTCGCCAAGGAGCGCGGCTCCTTCCCTATCTACGACGCCCGTCGCGAGGAGAACAACCCCCTCATCAGCCGCATCCGCGAGGCCGACCCCGCTCTCTACGACGAGATGGTCAAATACGGCCGCCGCAACATCGCCCTCCTCACCATAGCCCCCACGGGCACCGTCTCCATCTGCACCCGCACCACCTCCGGCATCGAACCCGTCTTCCTCGTCAGTTACAAACGCCGCAAAAAAATCAACCCCAACGACCGCGACAGCAGCAAACACAACATCATCAAGGACGAAAACGGCGACTACTTCGAGGAATACAACGTCTTCCACCCCAAATTCCTCGACTGGGCGCAAATCAACGGCCACGACATCGAGGAGGTCAAGACCATGGACGACGCCGAACTCCAGCAGCTCGTCAATCAAAGCCCCTACTTCCATGCCACCAGCGCCGACATCGACTGGGTGGCCAAGGTGAAAATGCAGGGCGCCATTCAGAAATGGGTGGACCACAGCATCTCCGTCACCGTCAATATCCCCAAGGAGACCACCAAGGAGGTCGTCAGCAAAATCTACGAAACCGCGTGGGAAAGCGGCTGCAAAGGCTGCACCATCTATCGCGACGGCTCGCGCACCGGCGTCCTCGTCTCCACTTCCGAGGGCAAAAAGGACAACACCTCCTTCGGCGAAAACCGCGCCCCCAAGCGTCCCAAGAAACTCGATGCCGAAGTGGTGCGCTTCAAGAACGAAAAAGAGGACTGGATAGCCGTCGTCGGCATGTACGAAGGCCGCCCCTACGAAATCTTCACCGGCCGCGCCGAAAACTTCCTCCTCCCCAAGTGGGTCGAGAAAGGATGGGTCATCCGCGTCAAGGAGAAAGGCCAGGAACACGCCCGCTACGACTTCCAGTTCACCGACCAGGACGGCTACCACATCACCATGGAAGGCCTCTCCCGCATGTTCCGCAAAGAATACTGGAACTACGCCAAACTCATCTCCGGCATCCTCCGCCACGGTATGCCCATCCCCAACGTCGTGGAACTCATCGGCAAACTCAACTTCGACACCGACAGCATCACCACATGGTCCAACGGCGTGGCCCGCGCCCTGAAACGCTACATCAAGGACGGCACCGAGACCGACGAGGTGTGTCCCGACTGCGGCGGCAAACTCGTCTACATCGACGGCTGCAAGAGCTGCCAGAACTGCGGATGGAGCAAATGCAGCTGACGCCTCCCACCCCGTAAAAAGGCTCCCTGAAGAAACAAGAGCCTCTGCAAAAACAGAAAAAAAAAAAAACAAAGCAAGCACACGCATATCAAAGCATCGGTCCCTGCCGCTCCACAGCGACAGGGACCATTTTTTTCACCCGCCCCCTTTCGGAAAACAGCAGAACGGATGGCCGAAAGCCCGTACAAAACGCGGAAAACAACCCCTGTCCCCCACCCCGAAGCCAAAATTGGAAATCAGCGAGTTACGAGCAATTTTTAACGCATACCGACCACGTTTTCAACGTTTTGGCACAAAAATGAACATATAACACACTGACAGTCAGCACCATCTCCCTACCAACACCGTATCATCTCCTTACCAACACCCTACCAAGTCCTACCATGGTAGGAGATGATACGGTGTTGGCAGGGCGATGGCAGGACGAAGGCAATAAAAAAAGCCGTTCGCCGTTCTTCCATACGACAAGCCGACAAAAACAGACGACACCATGGCGAAAGCAAACAAGACCAACGCAGCGCGGCTGCTGGACCAGATGAAGATAGCCTACGAACTCATCCCCTACGAGGTGGACGAGAGCGACCTCGGCGCACAGCACATCGCCGAGCAGCTCGGCCAGCCCATCGAGCGGCTCTTCAAGACCCTCGTGCTGCGGGGCGACCGCACAGGCCTCTTTGTCTGCGTCATTCCCGGCGCCGGGGAGGTGGACATCAAGAAGGCCGCCAAGGTGACGGGGAACAAAAAGGTGGAGATGGTCCACGTCAGGGAGCTGCTGCCGCTCACCGGCTACATACGCGGAGGCTGCTCGCCCATCGGCATGAAAAAGCCGCTGCCGACGTGGTTCCACCAGTCGGTGATGGACTACGACACGGTCTATTGCAGCGCCGGACAACGCGGCCTGCAGTTCCGCATCAGTCCCGCCGACCTCGTGAGTGCCGCCCGAGGCACCCTCGCCGACCTCACGGCCTGACAGCCGCACCGCCAGGGAAACAAAGGGGAGGAAAATAAAAATAAATTTGCACACGTGCGGAAATGTTCGTACCTTTGCAATCAAAAATACAACAAAAAAAACATCTACTACAATGAAAGACATTATACCCGTAAACGGCCAGTTCGCCATGATGGAGCTGCCCTATGAGAACCTCGGCCAGGCCATCAGCCAGAACACACTCTCCTTCCACCACGGCAAGCACCTGAAAGCCTATGTGGACAACCTGAACAAGGCGCTGCCGGGCAGCGGCCTCGAAGGCATGAGCCTGCAGATGGTGGTGCGCAAGGCGCAGGGCGGCCTGTTCAACAACGCCGGCCAGGTGCTGAACCACACGATGTATTTCGAGCAGTTCTCCCCCTCGCCCAAGGCCATGGGTGCCAAGATGGAGAGCCTGCTGGTGCGCGACTTCGGCTCGGTGGAGGCCTTCAAGAAAGAGTTTGAGCAGAAGGGTGCCACGCTCTTCGGCAGCGGCTGGGTGTGGCTCAGCATGGACAAGGATGGCAAGCTCGTCGTCACGCAGCAGCGCAACGCCGAGAACCCCGTCACCGAGGGTCTCTGCCCGCTGATGACCTTCGATGTGTGGGAGCATGCCTATTACCTCGACTACCAGAACCGCCGCGCCGACTACCTCGCCGCCCTTTGGCAGGTGGTGGACTGGCAGGTGGTGGAAAGCCGCCTGTAAAGGGTGGTGCCATAGAGCAAGATGCAGCTGCGCGATATGCAGTGCTGCGACACGGTTTCGCAATGATGCGCTGCGGTGTATTGCGCAAAACAACGAGAGCACACTCCGATGCGGGGTGTGCTTTCTGTATGGACGCAGTTGCAGGCAGGCCTATTGCCCCCAGCTGTCGCGGTCGAGGGAGCGGTAGGTGATGGCCTCCTGGAGGTGGTGGGGGCGGATGTCGGGCGAGGCCTCGAGGTCGGCGATGGTGCGGGAGACACGGAGAATGCGGTCGTAGGCACGAGCGCTGAGGCCGAGGCGGTTCATGGCCTGCTCCATGATAGAACGGCATTCGTCGCTCAGGGCACAGTGTTCGCGGGTAAGCTTGGAGGTCATCTGGGCGTTGCAGTGGACGCCGGGGTTGCCTTTGAAACGTTCCGTCTGTATGGCTCGGGCGGCGAGGACGCGTTCGCGGATGGCAGAGCTGCTCTCGGCACGGCCTTCCTGGTTCAGACGGCTGACGGGCACGGGCGTGACCTCGATGTGTATGTCGATGCGGTCCATCAAAGGGCCGCTGACCTTGTTCAGATAGCGTTTGACGGCACCGGCGGGACACGTGCACTCAACGGTAGGATGGTTGTAATAGCCGCAGGGGCAGGGATTCATGGCGGCGATGAGCATGAACGAGGCAGGGTACTCGATGGTCATCTTGGCGCGGCTGATTGTGACGCGGCGCTCCTCCATGGGCTGGCGCAGCACCTCGAGGACTGTGCGCTTGAATTCCGGCAATTCGTCGAGGAAGAGTACTCCGTTGTGCGCCAGACTTATCTCGCCGGGTTTGGGGTTGGCACCGCCACCCACAAGGGCCACGTCGGAGACGGTGTGGTGAGGCGAGCGGAAGGGGCGCACGGCGATGAGCGAATCCTCCTTGCGCATGAGGCCCGCCACGGAGTGTATCTGCGTGGTCTCAAGGCTCTCGCTCAAGGTCAGAGGCGGCAGGATGCCTGGCATACGCTTGGCCAGCATGGTTTTGCCGCTGCCCGGAGGACCTATCATGACGGCATTGTGGCCGCCGGCGGCGGCAATCTCGAGGCAACGCTTGACAGTCTCCTGCCCTTTGACGTCGGCGAAGTCGTATTCATAGCCACTCAACGAACGGGCGAACTCGGCGCGGGTGTCCACGACGGTCTGGGGAATGGCGCTTGTGCCGTTGAAAAAATCGGCCACCTGCTTAAGGCTCTCGGCGCCGTAGACCTCCAGGTTGTTGACAATGGCGGCCTCGCGGGCGTTGGCGGCAGGCACGATGATGCCTTTGCACTGGCGCCGCCGCGCTTCGATGGCAATGGGCAGCACTCCCTTGATGGGACGCAGGCTTCCGTCCAGCCCCAGCTCACCCATGATGACATAGTGTCCCAGCTCGTCGGCGCGTATGTCGCCGTTGGCGCCAAGTATGCCGACGGCTATCGTGAGGTCGTAGGCGGTGCCCTCCTTCTTCAAGTCGGCGGGAGCCAGGTTGACGATGATGCGTTTGCCGGGTACCCGGAATCCAGACTCGCCGAAGGCGGACGAGATGCGCTGCAGGCTCTCTTTAACGGCGTTGTCGGGCAGGCCGACCATATTGAAGCCGACGCCGTTGGTCACGTTCACCTCGACGGTGACGGTCACCGCATCGACGCCAAGGATGGCACTTCCGTATGTCTTGATCAGCATGGTTTAATAGTTCAGAATGTTGAAGGCATCCGTGATGTGACGGATGTCCGGTTTATGGTCTTTGTACACAATGGAAAGCACGTCGAAGCGCACCTCCTCGCTGCGGTTGTGAGTAGCCATGTATTGGTTGATGACGCGGATAATGTAGCCGCGTTTGCGATGGTCGACAGCATCTTCGGGGTTGCTTATCTGTGTGTCGGTACGCGTTTTGACTTCCACCACGACTATCATGCCCTCGTGGAGGGTGATGATATCCACCTCATGCTTTCCGGCATGATAGTTGCGTTCCAAAATGGTGTACCCCTTGTCCTCCAAGTACCTTGTGGCAATTTGCTCGCCTGTGGAGCCGAGTTCCTTTGCTTCCTGCCGGCTCTCCTTGGTGCGGCTGTCGGGGGTGTATGTATGAAGCTGTATGTGTGCCATCGATGCCTATGTCAGCAAAGGTTTTATTGTAAATCGGTTGCAAAGATACGAAGATTATCCGACATGACAAAAATTGACTCTGATTTGTCGTTTTTTCTGTTCGAAATACTGCTGCTTGTAGCGCAAGGAGCCGCGGTTGATGTAGCAATCGGCGCCGCGTGGCATGAGGTTTATGGCTCGCGCAAGGAGTTCCACCTGCTGTTCCAGCTCGTCGTCGCCAAATTTCAGGGCTTGAAAGAACAACGCCTCCGAATCCCATTGACGATGGTGTCGTTCGCCGAATTGTACATTCCTGGTGTACACCACCACATTGCCGACCTCGACTCGCCGGCGGTGGCAGGATGGTTTCTGCTTCTTCCCATGTTTTCTGTTTATAAGCATACGTCGTAAATCCATCGGTATTTCTGCTGCCACTCGGCGGTGCGCATGGCGGCGGCCAGCGGGGCTGTAGAGTAGCGGTCAGAGATAAGGGCGAGGTAGTCGGCTCCCGTCTGCCAGGCCTCTTGGCAACAGAACACGCGCTTAGGTACCCAGCCATGGAATTCCTTTGCCAGAGGATTGCCCTTGTGTTTGCCGTCGGCGAGTGCCTGGAAGGCCGGTTTCATATCCATTAGGAGACTTTGCAGCGAC
>JAFVAM010000012.1 GCA_017480525.1 Bacteroidales bacterium
CTTGATAGCTGCGCAGGCAGTGGAGGAGCCTCCGCTGGCAGATGGAGCCGACACGACCATACGCATGGAGCTGCGTTTGGAAAGGTTGGGGCAGCGGCCGTTGTGGCAGGCACACCTGTGCGTTTGGCGCGACAGTTTGGAGTGCCCGCTGACGCTGCGCCATGGACTTGGCACTGTCTACCCCACGGTGCAACTTCGTCTGGCAAATGGCGATGGCAGCCGGTTGCGGACGCTCCTGCCGGGCGCGGAGTACAGGATAGAGGCCTTCGTCGATGGACCCGAAGCCAATCTCGTGCTGGAGGCGGAGTGTCAGGGGGTGAGGTCCGAGACAACGGACAGCCTGCTGCAGTTCACCACTGGGGATAGCCTCTGTTCTCTGCGCATCGCCGCCACGCTCTCGATGGAGGGGTGGAGCGAGCGCAAGGAATACTGGATAGAACCTGACATCCGCATGGAGAGCTTCGAACACGGGATGGATAGCCGTCCGTGGTGGAACGGCAGTCTCGTAGGCTGGCAGATAGACAGCACGGAATACCATTCGGGAAGCCACAGTCTCCGCTCGGATGCTGTGGGCGACGGACAGAGCGCACAGATATGTCTCGATGTGGAGCTGCCTGCAGACGGCGAGATTAGTTTCTGGGTCAAAACCTCCACGGAGGAGATGCACGACAGGTTCGTGTTCACCGTGGACCGTCGCAGCCAGATACCCCAAGCCTGGGGCGTCACCGACTGGCAGCAGCGTCGCTATACCATCGAAGCCGGTCGGCACAGCCTCTGTTGGACATACGCCAAGGATGGCAGCAACAGTGTGGGAAGCGACTGCGTGTGGATTGACGACATAAGGTTCCCCGTGGTGTACTGGGACAGTGCTTATGCGTGGGCTTGTGCCGGGGAAACCTTGGCACTGACGGAACCCGAGAAGGCAGACGTCGTTTTCAGCGTCTATCCCAACCCTGCTATCGGAGCGGTGACCATCGAAGGCCCCGGCGGCACGAGAGCGGACATCAGGGACGCCATGGGGCGTAGGGTGGCCTCGTTGCCCTTGCATGGCACGACGACCTGGAATACCGAGGCATTGCCCGCCGGTGTCTATTTCGTTACGGCCATCGGTGATGGACGCACATATATAAAGAAGTTAATACTATTGAAACATTAAGCAGACGATATGCCAGAATACCCAAGCGACACCCTTGAACTGACAGCACTGCCGTTCTGGCAATGGCCCGAAGATACGGAAACGACCGCCGTCGAGACGGGCCTGTTGTTCGACGTTGTCGGGCAGCAGCACGAGGCGAAAGACACGGTGTTCCGCAAGTCCATCTTTCACAACCACTCGTTGCAGCTGCATCATGAGCAAGCCGTGGAACGCGTCGACAGTGCCGAACCTGCGTGGGTCTTCATCAGTCTGCTGATGCTCACGGGTCTCGTCTGCATTTACTTTCGACGGAGAAAGATACGGGTTGTTGAGTTGGTGAAATCCCTGGTGAATCGCCGTGCCATGGACCGTATCGTGAGGGACTGCAACCTGAACCGCAGTCTGACGATGTTGCCGATGGGTCTGCTGCTGACCACGGCAGTGGCCTTGCCGATACACAGTATGGCACTGGCACAGACAGGTTGGTGGGGGTTCCTGCTGGTGGCCGCCGCGCTGGGGTTGCTGTATATCCTCCGCAACGGTCTGTTTCGCCTGCTGGGCAACATCTTCGAGAACAAAGCGGCTGTGAACCTTTACATCACCAACAACTACCTCTACCATCTGGGCGAGGCTGCGGTTGTGTGTGTGATGCTCTATCCGTTCTGCTATCTTCCGGGGGCGCGCGAGGCGATGCTCTACCTCATGGGGGGCTTCCTTGCGCTGGCCTTTGTGAGCCGCTTTGTCAGGGGTGTGAAAGTTTTTTTAACACTTTCAAATGCCTGCGGTTTCTATCTTTTTTACTATCTTTGCATCGTCGAAATTATACCGTTGTTAGTGGTTCTAAAATGGTTTATCGCACAATAGAACAATAAGTTGAGAAAATTCAAAGTTTGAGCATGAAGATAAAAAAAATACTCATTTCGCAGCCGGCTCCGGCCGATTTGGAGAAGTCGCCCTACAAAAATCTTATCCATAAGCACAATGTAGACATCACGTTTTATAAGTTTTTCGATGTAGTGGGGATTCCGGTGTCGGAGTTCAGGAAGACGCGCATTCATATCAGTGAGTACACAGCCATTATTTTCAACAGCAAGAACTCGATAGACCACTTCTTCCGCATGCTCAAGGAATTGCGCGAGACTGTCAGCGAGGACATGAAGTATTTCTGCTCCACCGAGGCCATCGCTCTCTACTTGCAGAACTACATACAGTATCGCAAGCGCAAGGTCTTTTTCGGCAACCAGTATTTCTCCGACCTGCTCGAGGTAATGGGCAAACACCGTGGGGAGAAGTTCCTCTTCCCCTGCAGCGACGAGAAGCAGACCGAATACACCAAAGCCCTGGACAAGGCTAAATTCAAATACACCAAAGCTCCGATGTACACTTCGGCGCCGAAGGACTTGACAAAGTTCAATCTTGAGGATTTCGACGCCATCGCCCTCTTCTCGCCCATTGGAGTGAGGAGTCTGGTGAAGAGTTTCCCCGACGTCAAGGACCGCAATATTGTTGTTGCGGCCTTCGGCACATCGACCCACGCGGCGTTGAAGGAGAACGGCATCAAGCTGACCATTGCCGCACCCACACAGTCGGCGCCGTCGATGGCTATGGCCATCGAGAACTATATCATGGGCAAGGAACCCGACTCCGTGATATCCTCGAAAGGCGACACCGTCAAGCATAGCGTGAAAAACACCATTGCGTCCTCTTCCAAGAAGACCAAGCCTGTAATCGCCAACAAGGAGGTATACAAGCAACGCATGGAGGAGAAGAAAGCGCAGGCCGCTGCACGTCGCGCTGCGCGCGCCGCCGAGAAGGCCAAGAAGGAAAAGGTTGAAAAACCCAAGGCCGAGAAGGAGACTGCCAAGAAGTAGGCCATGCGTTTCACCTTCAGGAAAGAGGAGCATCTGTGTAGCCGCCAACTGATAGACCGCCTCTACGCAGAGGGGGACAGGCTGATGGCTTTCCCCTATAGTGTGCAATGGATGGTGCTGCCGGACGTGGACACCGCCCTCCGCCCGTCGCATTTCACCGCCCACGGCACCCCTTGCCAGGTGATGATTGTGGCACCGAAGCGGAAGTTCAAACATGCGGTGGACCGCAACCGTGTGCGGCGGCTCACGCGCGAGTGCTATAGGACGAGGAAACATGAACTCTACGCCTTCTTGCAACAACATGGACTGAAAGTCGTCTTCTCGATGGTGTATGTCCACAACGAAATCATGACTTTTGAGCATCTGGGTCGCAAGATGGACAAGTTGCTGGCAGCCTTGATGAAGGACATCGAAGCGAAGCAAACATCTGCAACATGACCGCCCGCGACATTCTTCTGCTGCCCTACCGGGGACTTCGATGGCTGTTGAGTACGGTGATGCTGGCGCTCATCGCTTTCTACCGCACCTGCATTTCTCCCCTCACGCCTCCTGCCTGTCGCTACACGCCCACCTGCTCGCAATATGCCCAGGAGGCCATCAGGAAGTACGGCCCTTTCAAAGGAGGCTGGCTGGCCTTGCGGCGCATCCTGCGCTGCCACCCTTGGGGCGGTTCGGGCTACGACCCGGTGCCGTGAACGAGGGCTTTCAGAACTGTTTCAGGATGTTGGCGAAGTCGTCGACGAGGAAGTCGGCGCCGGCGGCACGAAGGTCGGCGGCGGACTGGTTGCCATAGGTGACGCCACAGGTGCGGCAACCGGCGGCGCGGCCCATCAGGATGTCGAACGAGGCATCGCCCACCACCAGGGTCTCCTCGGGGCTGACGTGCAGGGCGCGCAGGATGGTGTGGACTGGTTCGGGATGGGGCTTGTGGCGTTGCACGTCGTTGGCGCTGACCACCATCTCAACCATCTCTTCCAGACGGAAGCTGCGTACGAAACCTTCCAGCGTGGGGCGTCCGCGGCTGCTGCAGATGGCCATCCGCAGGCCTCGGTTGTGGAACACCCGGAGGGTCTCCGGCACGTGGGGAAAGAGCTTCACGAATCCGGGAGTATTGATTTCGTCAAAGATTTTCCGATACAATTCGGCACAGCGTTCGCCCATCATGTCGTCGATGTGGCAGAGCGTGGTGAAGCATTCGCGCAGCGGAAGACCGATGACGGTGGCACACTCCTTTTCACTCTTCGGCGGCAGACCAAGGGCATCGAGGGTGCGCTGCATCGATGCCACGATGACGGGGCGCGTGTCCGCCAACGTGCCGTCGAAGTCGAGGATGATAAGTCGTGTGGCCATTCGTCTTTTCTTTGCTGTTATAACGGCAGAAAGGCAAATCTATTGCACGGTGTGAACCAAGGTCTTCAGTGCATAAAGTCAACCGTTAACTTTTTTTAATATCGGGTGACACGAAAAATGCGTATCTTTGCAACCTACGGATGTCCGTGCGACAGTGTGTCGCCGAGGAAAACGGAATTCCGCTGCCCTGGCATGTGTACATCCAGCGAGGCAAGCCCGTATGCGCCACATACAATTTGCCCGTAATGTTTACTTTCCACAAGGGGCGGCTACTGCTTTTGTGCGGCCATATATTGTTCCAGCAGACGCTGGACGTACTTGCCGAAGACATCGAACTCGATATTCACCACCGTGCCTTCGCGGAAGTTGTGGAAGTTGGTCACCTGGTATGTGTATGGGATGATGGCCACGGAGAACATGCCGGGTTCTGAATCCACCACCGTGAGGCTCACACCGTTGATGCTGATGCTGCCCTTGGGAACGGTGATGCTGGGGGCATTCTTGGCATCGTAGTTGAAGTAGAAGCGCCAGCTGCCGTTGTCGTCCACCACGCGGATGCAGGTGGCTGTCTGGTCCACATGTCCCTGCACAATGTGGCCGTCGAAGCGGCCGTCCATGCGCATGGAACGCTCCACGTTGACCTCGGTACCCACCTGCCAGGTGGAAAGGTTGGTCTTGAGCATCGTCTCGTCCATGGCGGTGACCACGTATTGTTTCTTTGCCTTGTCCACCTTCACCACCGTGAGGCAGCAGCCGTCGTGGGCCATGCTTTGGTCGATGGCCAGCTCGTCGCCGAAAGGCACTTCGAGGGTGAAGTGGTAGTTGGTGTTCTCTTTTTCGATATTGACCACGCGGGCCGTCGTCTCAATGATTCCTGTGAACATAATGATACTTTTTTTGCTATATATAACGATGGTTCAGACTAATTATTGTTGATTCGGGAATAATTTCCTTCCAGTCGCCAGCAGCACGGCAGCGGAGGCGGCGAGACCGTAGTACATGGGGTCGGCGGGGAGAGCGAGGATGCCGGCGGCGAGCATCGCCGCCGTGCCGGTCACCATGCTGGCGGTGACGGCGCGCGGACGGAAGCGGCGGGGAAGCCACAGGGCGGCACTCAGCGGCAGCAGCAGGGCCGCGGCTCGAAGACCGAGCGAGAGGAACCCCAGGTCGTTGATGAAGGACCCTCGCATGAAGTGTGCCGCCACGATACCCAGGGCCAGGATGCCCACGATGCTGATGCGCAACGCCAGCAGGTCGCGCTTTTCTGCACCCTCCTTGCCGACCTTGGACTTCAGCACATCGCGCACCACGATGGTCGACGCGCCAAGCACCAGGCCGCTGCCGCTGCCGAGGATGTTGATGAGCAGTGTGCCGAGGGCTATGCCGCCGAGCCACGCCGGCAGGTGGGCGAGGATGAAGGTGGGGAAGGCCTGCAACGAGTTCTCGATGATGCCCACGCCGTCGGGCAGGCGCTCGCCTGCGGCCTGCAGGGCTGCCGCCTCGTCGGCGGTGACGTAGTGGCCACGCATATAGATACCCACCAGTGTGCAGGCTGCACCGATGAGGGGAATGAGGGCGGCGCAAAGCACGGCGCCGCGACGTGCCTTCTGTGTGGTGGCGGCGGACCAGATGGCCTGGGCATAGGTCTGTGTACACACCACGCCGAGCGTCAGCGACAGGCATCCGCCGAGGTCCTTCAGTGGCCCGCGGGCAATGAGGCTGCCATAGCGGCGGTGCACCTCTTCGGCACTGTCAAGGTTGTTCATCTGTGCCAGCGTGGGCGACGCGTACATGTCAGCCACGCTGTCGTGCAGTCCCGCCAGGCCTCCGCCCAGCCGCCACACGGCGATGCCCGCCGCCAGCGAGCTGACATAGAGCAGCAGCAGCTTCGCCAGACCGCTCGCACCCGCGCTCTTGATGCCGCCGAACAGCACCAGCAGCGTAATGAGCACAGCACCCATGGCCAGCGCCCATCCCACGGGCAGGCCGAAGAGGCTTGTCAGCATGGCAGACGAAGACAGCAGTTGCGAGGTGATGCTGATGAAAATGCCCACGAGGAAGAGCAGCGACCCCACGGTCTCGGCGCGGGGTCCGTATTCGCGGCGCACCACCTCCATCACCGTCGTGCAGCCGCTGCGGCGCAGGGGTCCGGCATAGACCAGCCCCAGCAGCAGCGCCCCCAGGGCGGCGCCGATGGTGAACCACCAGGCCGAGAGACCGAAGCTGAAAGCCAGCTGCGCTGTGCCGATGGTGCTCTGCCCGCCCACGATGGTGCCGAGAATGGCTCCGCATACCATCCACGAACCCGCCTTGCCGCCGGTGGTGAAGCTGCGGGCGTCTTTCACCTTGCGCCCCGAAAAGATGCTCACCGCCAGCAGGATGCCGACGGTGAGCAGGATTCCTGTGATATGTACTGTTGTCAGCACTTATTTGGCGTCGCGACCGGCGCGGATTGCCTTGATGTTGGTTTCCACTACCTCGTCGCCCTTGCGGCCGAAGATGGCCTTGATGGCCTTCTCCAGCTCGTCGAAGGCAATCTCCAGGTAGGGGGAGGCAGCTCCGAGGAGCACCATGTTGCCGCGGGCGTTGAGTTCCTTGGCGATGGCGTTGGCGTTGAAGCACACCAGTTTGGGCAGCTTCTTCAACTCGGCATAGACCTTCTCGATGTCGGGATAGTTCGTGATGTTGACGAAGGGGTCGCTGTTGGTGATGACAGCGCCGTCCGGAGCCAGGAAGGTGAGGTAGCGCAGGGCCTCCATAGGCTCGCTGCTGAGGATGATGTCGGCCTTGCCTTCGGGAATGACGTCGGAGAAGATGGGCTCCGAGCTGATGCGGAGGTGGCTGAACACCGAGCCGCCGCGCTGGCTCATGCCGTGGATTTCGCTCTGCTTGACGTTGAGACCCAGGTTCAGGGCGGCGTCGCTGATGATTTTGGCCACGGAGACGATGCCGTCGCCACCCACGCCGCAAAGTATGATGTCTTTCTTCATTGTTTTGCTGTTTTTTGGTTACTTTTTAGCTGCGATACGTTTCTTGTTCTCCACGATGCAGACGCGCTGCGGGATGATGACGCTCACGCCGTTGTAGGCAATCTCCTCTTCGAGAATCTTGACGAACTCGTCGTGGTTCTTCTTCAGCGGCACGATAGTGCGGATGTGGTCGGGATCCACGCCGAGGCCCTTGCAGATGTTGAAGAGCTTCATGTTGGCGCTCGACGGCTGGCCACCGGTCATGGCGGTGATGTCGTTGTCGAGAATCATGATGATGACGTTGGCCTTCTCGTTGACGCAGTCCAGCAGGCCGGTCATGCCGCTGTGGCCGAAAGTGCCGTCGCCGATGACGCCGATGCTGGGGAAGATGCCCATCTCGGCGGCTCCCTTGGCCATGGTGACGCTGGCACCCATGCACACGGTGGTGTCGATGGCTCCCATGTTGAAGCCCAGGGTGTAGCATCCGATGTCGCCGAACACACGGCCGTTGGGATACTTCTTCATCACGTCGTTGACGGCCTCGTAGCTGTCGATGTGGGGGCAGCCGACGCAGAGGGCCGGCGGACGGTTGGTGACCACCTCGGGCACCGCCGGGCCTTTGGGCATGGGCTTGCCGAGGGCAATGGCCACCTTCTCGGCGTTCAGCTCGCCGTCGCGGCGGATGGTCTCGTCCAAGCGGCCGTGCACGGGCTTGCCTTTGCCCAGGAAGCCTTTGATGTGCTCCTCCACGAAGGGCTGTCCGTCCTCGAGCACGAGAATCTCGTCCACCTCGTCATACAGCTTGTTCAGCATGTTGAAGGGCAGGGGATACTGCGCGATTTTCACCACCGGATAGGGACACTTGCCTCCGGGGAAGTTCTCCTGCAGGTAGTTGAAAGCGATGCCGGTGGCGATGATGCCGCGGCTCTTGTCCTCGCCGGGAATATACTGGTTGAAACCGCACTCCTCGCTCATCTTCGTGAACTGGGGCTGCTTGTCGATAAGCTCGCGGTAGAGGCGCTTGGCGTTGACGGGCAGCAGCACGTAGCTCTTCGGGTCGCTGGGGCTGCTGAGGGGGTTCTGTGCGCGCACGGGCTTGCGCTCGACGCCGGCGCGGCTGTGTGCCAGACGCGTGGGGATGCGCATCAGCACCGGGGTACCCAGCTGCTCGCTGAGGTCATAGCCCGCGAAGACCATGTCGTAGGCCTCCTGCTGGTTGCTCGGTTCCAGCATGGGAATCATGGCCCAGTGGCCGTAGTAGCGGCTGTCCTGCTCGTCCTGGCTGGAGAACATCGAGGGGTCGTCGGCCACTACAATCAGCACACCCTTGGTGCCGATGATGGAAGCGTTCATGAAGGGGTCTCCGCAGACGTTGAGGCCCACATGCTTCATGCAGGTCATGGCGCGTTTGCCGCTGTAGGCCACACCGATAGAGGCCTCGAGGGCGGTCTTTTCGTTGGCGCACCAGTTGGCCACCACGCCCTGTTCCTTGGCCTGCTTGCTCTTCATCACATATTCGGTAATCTGGGTCGACGGGGTGCCGGGATAGCTGTTGATGGCGCTGCCGCCGGCATCGATAAATGCCTGTGCTATTGCCTCGTCACCCAGGAGAAGGAGTTTTGACATAATTGTATCGTTTTAATTAATAAATATTTTCTTTAATAATTTTGTGCAAAGATATGAAAAAAAAATGATATATCGCAAGTTTTTTTTATCGATTTGAATATAAATGTCTTGCGTATGCATCAAACCGTGCTTCCCTCTTCTGCTTCCCACCTCTTCCCTTCGCTTGCCCCCTTCCTCCCTCCGGCCGTCCGGGGGTCCCTCCTTCTCTCAACCATCCTTTTTTTTCGTCCCCGGAAGTCCACTTGCCGCCACTCGTCCGGCAGCCCCGTTCCCCTCACTCCCATATTCGTTGAAGTGGACAATTTTTTGTTACACCACTCGCTCAAAACCACTAAAAACTGGTCAATGTATAAATTGCAGAATATCACGGATTTAGTAGTTTTGAGGCATCGTGAAATCGCAAAACTGTAAAGTTGCTGTCTATCAGTGGTATGATAGGTATCATCTTCTTCCCCTCTTCTTTCCCTCTTCTTCCCCTCCTCTTCCCAACCCCTACCATAGTAGGAGATGGTAGGTTTTTGGTGACACTTTCATGGGATGGAAATCCCTTCTTCTTTGTCCCGTGGGTTGGGAGGTGGGTTGAGGATTGGCGGAGGGTAAGTTC
>JAFVAM010000013.1 GCA_017480525.1 Bacteroidales bacterium
CGGAAGGAGGGGCAGGAAGCCGACGGACGAGGGGGAGGAAATGGTGTCCGATGTGTGCGGTCACGGAAGGACAGTGAGAGGCGCGGTGCGACAAAAAAAAGAAGTTTCAGAATTATTTTTTGTCGTTTCAGATTTTTTTTCGTACCTTTGCCCTCGTTTTCCGCAGACGGAATAAACACGTTTCTAACCAAAATATATAACATGTATGAAGCATCTTTTTTTCGCGACCACATACAAGTGAGTCTTCCAGCCTGCCCATGCGTCGTTGGTGTATGCCGTTGATGAAGAAAATCGACAGGCTCCGATGAGCGCATGAGCCGCTCTCCGTGGAAAGTCCCCCCTTTGAAAACCAATCATTCAAAACACTTAGTATCAAACAAAAAGCAACAATTATGAGAAAGTTTATCAACTTGGTAGCATTGGCTGCGATGTTGTCCGCTTCCGCCCTGGCCTGGGCGCAGAGCGGCGACTGCACGAGTGCCACGGTGGTCAGCGCCACCGCGCCCTTCAGCGAAGGCTTCGAGGGCGAAGACATGCCGTCCTGCTGGACACAGTCGGGCGAATGGCATTGGGAAGTGGGCTACGGCGACTTCAGCGCCTCCACCGGCTCGCATTCGGGTTCACACAACGTCCTCATCGAATCGGACGGCTATCATGGAACCACCAAGCTCATCTCGCCGGTGCTCGACCTCTCGTCGATGTCCACAGCGGAGCTGAGATTTTGGTATGTCATGCGCGACTGGTCTGGCGACCTCGACAACCTAAAGGTCTACTACCGCACCAGCGCCACCGACACATGGCACCTCCTGGCATCGATGCAGGAGGCCCTGGACTGGACCGAGCAGACCTTCCTGCTGTCCGGCACCAGCAGTACCTACCAGATTGCCTTCGAACACACCGACAACTACGGGTACGGTGTGGGTATCGACGACATCACCATCGGCGCCCCGCCGTCGTGTCTGCCCGTCACCGGGCTGAACGTCAGCGCCCTCGACACCACCAGCCTCACCTTTGTGTGGACCGATGCCGACAACAGCGGCACCACCTACACCATAAGCTACTGGGCCGACAGTGGCGACACCACGGAGGTCGGCGGCATCAGCGCCACCACCTATACCCTCACGGGCCTCACGCCCAACACTTTCTACAACATCAGCGTGACGGCCAACTGCTCGGCCACCGAAGCGTCCACCCCCGCCTTTCTGCGCACCAAGACCGCCTGCGGCGGCATCGCCGTGCCCTTTGCCGAAGGCTTCGAGGGCAGCACCGTGGGACAGGCTCCCGACTGCTGGATGCTCGTCTCGACAGCCGGTGTCAGCGAAATGAACTACTACACCTACGACTATGAGACCACACAATACCCCATCGTCCAGAACAATGGCCACAACAACAGCAGCAAGAGCCTGCTCTTCAAGGCCGAAAGCAACAACGACACCATTGTCATCGCCAGTCCGGCAGCCATCCCCCTGGCGGGCAACGGCATATATGTCAGTTTCTGGTCCAATGCCTACGAGTATTCGTTCTATGGTTCGCTGACCTTCGAGGCCGGTGTCGTGACCTCGCCCACCGACCGCAGCAGCTTCGTGCCCCTGCTGACGGTGACCGACCGCAGCAACATTTATGTCCTGCACGAATTCACCACCGCCAGCCTCGACGCCGCGGCATCCTACTATGTGGCTTTCCGCTATGTCTCGCCGTCGAGCTATGGATATGTCAGGCTCGACGACATCACCATCCGCGAAGACAACGGCTGCAACCGTCCCGCCATGGCGTGGATTGACAGCGTGGCGCCCTACAGCGCCAACCTGCGCTGGAGCAACGCCGGCGGTGCCACCACGGCCTACGACCTCTTCTACAGCACCACCAACAGTCTCGACGGCGCACAGGTCGTCTCCGGCCTCACCGACACCTCCTACACCCTCGCGGGCCTCACCCCCCAGACCACCTACTATGCCTGGGTGCGCACAGCCTGTGGCAGCGACAGCGCCGATGCCAAGGCCATCGGCAGTTTCACCACGCAGCTCACCTGCGCCAGCGTCGTCAACGTGGCGGTGGGAGAGACGAGCTACACCGCCGTGCAGGTCAACTGGGACTACGACAACAACCAGGGCTTTGCCTCGCAGGGTGCCATGCTCACGCTGACCAACCTCAGCGACAGCACCGAAGCCCCCGTCGTGGTCACCGTCGACGAGGAGACCACCTCCTACATCTTCACCGACCTGCAGCCCTCTTCGAGCTATGCAATAGCCATCACCAACACCTGCAACACCGGCTCGCAGGTGGACAGTGCCGCCGTGGTCACCGTCGCGACCATGACGCAGTCGTGCGCCACCATCGACGGTGGCAGCGAGAGCACCTCCACCTATGTCAATCCCTTCAACGCCAACTACAACTACGGTTACTCGCAGAACCTTTACACCCGCGAAGAGATGCCCTCCATCGACACCATCCACGGCATTGCCTTCAAGGCCTTGTCGAACTATGGCAGCCCCATCACCATCGACGTCTACCTGGCCAACACCGCGCAGACAAGCCTCGCCAACGGCCTGGTGCCCTACAGCAGCCTCGTGCGTGTGGCCACCAACTATAGCTACAGCATCAGCGAAGGCTGGAACGTCATCACCTTCGATTCCGCCTTTGTCTACGACGGCGTTGGCAGCCTGGTGGTGGCCGTGGACAACAACACGGGCGACTACGACGGCAACCTCTACTGGATGCACCACCCCACGGAGAACGCCCAGTCGGCCAGCAACTATAGCGACGGCACCAACTACAACCCCGCCACCGTCACCAGCCTCGGCAGCCCCGTCAACTACGCCCTCGACATCCAGTTCGTCGCCGCCTGCGAGATTCCCACCTGCTTCGCCCCGCTGGGTCTGACGGTCACCGATTCCGACACCGCCACCATCAGCGTCAGCTGGTCCACTTCGGGCACCGAGAGCAGTTTTGTACTCGGATATATGGGTTCCTCCGACAGCACGTATACCTACCTGACTGCCGTCAGCGACACGTTCTACACCTTTACCAACCTCGACGTTGCCACGACCTACAGCCTCCGCGTGGGTTCCATCTGCGGCGCCGACACCCTCTGGAGCCGACTCACGGCGACGACCTCCTGCGGCACCATCGCCATCAGCAACGACAGCCCCTACGCCGAGAACTTCGACGCCTATGCCGAAGAGGTGCTTCCTCCGTGCTGGGACTACGACCCGAGCAGCATCACCCACTTCGACGGCGGCCTCTTCTGGCGTAGCAGCCGTGGCGGCGACATCGCCGTGCTGCCCACCCTCGGGGCTCCGCTGAACGACCTCGAGGTCACTTTCAAGGCCAAGATGGGTACTCCCGCGCAGGGCGACCGCTGGGTCATCGGCGCCGCCAACTCGCAGGGCCAGCTCCTCGAGTGGATCGACACCACACCCATCAACCCCAACCAGTCGCGCTCCGACTTCGTGTGGTTCACCGTGCGCCTGAACAACTACACGGGCAACGGCACCCGCATCGCCATCACCCATACCTACACCGGCAGCGACTGGTCGCTCCTCGACGACCTCACGGTGCGCTACATCCCGCAGTGCCTGCCCGTCGCCGGCCTCGCCGGACACAACCTCATCCATGCCGACAGCATGTACTTCTCGTGGAGCAACCCCGGCGGCGCCGGCTCGTTCGACGTGGCCTACGACACCGTGGGCGTCGATGTGGACAATGCCGCCAACCTCACCACCGCCTCCGACACCTCCTTCCTGATGCCCGAACTTGCCAGCGGTGGCAAATACAACCTCTGGGTGCGTTCCAACTGCGGCAGTGGCAGCGTCAGCGAGTGGGCGCAGCTCACCTTCGCCGCCGGCGAGGTGGTCATGCCCGAAAGCGGCACCGACACCGTGCAGGGCTGCGACTTCGTGGTCTACGACAACGGCGGCCCCATCGGCGGCTATGTGGCCAACAGCATCTCGACGCTCGTCGTCCGTCCCGCCACGGCGGGCGACGTGGTGGTCGTCAAGGCCGGCTCCTGGTTCTACCCCTACAGCGACGGCTCGGGCCACCTGACCATCTACGACGGCGAGGGCACCACGGGAGCAGAGCTGTACAGCGGCTACAGCGTCGATACACTGCAGAGCGACCTCGTGGGCGAGGCCGGTGCCGTGACCATCCACTTCTCCGGCGGCAGCTACGTCAACTTCGGCTACGAACTCTTCACCGCCTGCCAGGCCGGCCCCAGCTGTCCGCGTCCGCAAAGCGTCGCGGCCTCGTCCGTCGACACCTCGTCGGCCACCATCGGCTGGACCTCCACAGCTTCCGGTCTCCACCTGTACTACCGTCAGCAGGGCACCACGGACTGGACCCTCGTCGAGGCCACAGCCTCGCCCGTCGCCCTTTCCGGCCTCATCCCCTCCACCACCTATGAATACTACCTCCGCGCCATCTGCTCGGACAGCGACTCCTCCACCGCCACCGACATCCTCACCTTCACCACCGACGACATCCCCTTTGTATGCCTCGCCCCCACCATCAGCGCCACCGTCACCGACAGCACCGCCACCGTTGCCATCAACGGCACAGCGGGCAGCTATGAACTGGAGATTGTCCAGGGTGCCTGGACAGGCACCACGGGCGACACCGAGGAGACCGACGAGAGTTCCTACACCTTCACCGACCTCACACCCGGCACCCAGTACACCATCGCCGTGCGCTCGGTATGCCAGGTCGACTGGTGGGACTATGAATACTCCGACTGGGTGACCACCAGCGTCACCACCACCGCCCCCACCGTGGTCGAACCCACCTGCGAGGCCCCGACCAATGTCACCGTCGGCAACGTGACGGAGAACAGCGCCGTCGTCGGCTGGACGGCCGGCGGCACGGAGAGCAGCTGGGAGGTTGAGTACAACGGCGCGACGACCACCGTCACCACCAACCCCGCCACGCTCAACGGCCTCACGCCCTCCACGGACTACACCGTGCGTGTGCGTGCCATCTGTGGCGATGCCTATAGCAACTGGAGCGACTACGCCAGCTTCCGCACCCTCGACGTCCAGCAGCCCGAAGGCATCGACGACGTGGCCTCTGCGGCCATCCGCCTCTACCCGAACCCCGCCACGACGAGCGTGACGATAGAGGGCGTGGAGGGCAACGCCACGGTGACGATAGTGGTCATGAACGGCCGCGAGGTCTACAGCACCGGTA
>JAFVAM010000014.1 GCA_017480525.1 Bacteroidales bacterium
TCCGCCTCCCCCCCCATTGTGTCCCTACCCCAGCCCATCGCCCTGCAATGCCCCTGCCAACACCCTACCAAGGCCTACCATGGTAGGACTTGGGTAGGAGTTGGTAAGGTCTTGGTAAGTGGTTTATAGGCAGTTAGCCCCTACAGGTAGGCACGGGCTTTCTGTGATGTTTTGGGGTACAAAAATGTGGTGGATTATTGTCCAGAATTAGCCTCGGCGAAACGGCTGTTGGCGAGGCAGAGGGCATCGTCGGCGTTGATGCCGTGGCGGCGGCCCCAGTCGACGAGGTCGAAAAGTTTCTGTCCGAATTCCTCTTCGGTCATGCCGGAGGGTTCGGCGGTGTTGTCGGTGTTGCCGTGTACCTTCTCCTGCATACGGATGGCCTTGACGAGGGAGGGCAGCGAGGAGGGTACACCTTCGAGGACGTTTCTCCTCCCTTCGCGCATCTTGAGTTGCTCCCAGTTCTCGCCGTGGTAGTTGTCGCGGTCGTAGATGAATGGATGGCGGGCTATGAGTTTGTCGCTGATGGCGTTGTAGACGTCGGCGGTGGTGAAGAGTCCTTGCTCCTCGGCGAGCTTGCAGTAGAAGAGGATGTGCATGGCCAGGTCGCCGAGTTCTTTTTTCAGTTGAGAGAGGGCCTCCGCGCGGCCCTTCTCCGAGGGCGAGGGGAGGCTGTCGCCGTCGTCGGCGGGATTGCTGGTTTTCAATTTTTCGTTTTCCATTTCCACAATGGCTTCGCTCAGCTCGTGTACCTCCTCGATGGTGAGGTAGCGGAGCGACTTCATGGTCTGCCGGCGGTCCCAGGGACATTCTTTCCGCAGGGTGTCCAGGATGTCGGACAGGCGCTGGAAGGCTTCAAGGTCTTCTCGCATAGTATGGCGGATGGTTTTCTGTTGTTCGATTTACTGTTCTCAGATGCGGTGGACGTCCTCGATGCCGTCGACGGATTTGAGGCGGGCGATGAGGCTGTTGAGGCCTTCCACGTTGTTGACATAGAGCATGATGATGCCGCGGGCTACGCCTTCGGAGGCTTCGAGGGTGATGGCGCGCATGTTGAGGTCCAGTTCTTCGGAGATGTGGCCTGTGATTTCCTGCAGGAGGCCTTTGCGGTCGATGGCGGTGAGGGAGATGCCTGTGAGGAGTGCGAGTTGCTCGCCGGGACGCCATTTGGCACGGACGATGTGGTTCTCGTGGTTGGCCATCTCCTTCATGGCCTCGCGGCAGTTGGTGCGATGGACGAGGATGCGGTTGCCCTGGACGATGCCCACCACCTGGTCGCCCTGCACGGGCTTGCAGCAGGTGGCCATCTCGGTGGGTAGGTGCTCGTATTCCTTGTCGAGGAGGAAGGGGGTGGTGTCTTCGTGGTAGTGGTTGAGGAAGATGAGGTTGGGTTCGGGCCTCGCTTTGCCGAAGCATTGGGCCACTTTGTGTTCGTCGACGGTGCCGACGGCGAGGTCGTAGAGAACGTCGGTGTCCGACGCGTTGCCGAGGAAGCGTTTGAGCTGGCCCCAGTTCTGGGGATTGTCCTTGAGGTGGAGTTTTTCCAGATAGGTGCGCAGGCGTCGTCGGCCCTCGTCGGCATACTCCTTTTTGTGGGCGCGGAGGAAGTCCTTGACGGCCTCTTTGGCGTGGGGTGTCTGGCACTGGGAGAGCCATTCCTCGGAAGGGACGGTGTTGGCGGTGGTGAGTACCTGGACCTGGTCGCCGGTGTGGAGGCGCTCGTTGCGGCTCACGACGCGGGCGTTGACCTTGGCGCCGATGCAGTGGTGGCCGAGGTCGGTGTGGATGGCGTAGGCGAAGTCGAGCACTGTGCTCCGCGAGGGGAGGGTGACGGTCTTGCCCTTGGGGGTGAAGAGGTAGATTTCCTTGGTGTAGAGGGCCTCCTTGAACTCCTCGACGAGGTCGAGGGCACTCTTGTCGCTCTGTTCCAGCGAGGTGCGTATCTGCATGAGCCAATCCTCGACGGGGTTGTTGTCGATGTCCTCTTCGGGATGGGCCTCTTTGTAGAGGAAGTGGGCGGCCATGCCCTTCTCGGCGATGGTGTCCATGCGTTCGGTGCGTATCTGAATTTCCACCCAGATGCCGATGGGGGTCATGACGGTGGTCTGGAGGCTTTCGTAGCCGTTGTTTTTGGGATGGGTGATCCAGTCGCGGAAACGTGTGGGGTTGGGGTCGAACTGCTCGGATATGAGGGCATAGACTTTGAAGCATTCCTCCTTTTCCTGTTCTCGGGGCACACCAAGGAGGATGATGCGCATGGCGTAGAGGTCGTAGATTTCCTCGAAGGAGACGTGCTTGTTCTCTATTTTCTTCCAGCAGCTGTATACCGACTTGACGCGCGTTTTGATGGAGTAGTTGTAGCCATGGGCGTCGAGCATCTGCCGTACGGGGAGGGTGAGGCAGTGTTTCAGTTTTTCCTCGGTGCCGGCGGTGGCGGCGATTTTGGCGGCAATCTCGTTGTATTTGTCGGGGTTGGTGTATTTCATCACCAGTTCCTCGAGTTCGGTCTTGATGGTGTAGAGGCCGAGGCGGTGGGCCAGGGGGATATACAGATAGGAGGTTTCGGAGGCGATGATGAGTTTCTTGGTGTCCTTCATGGAGCCAAGAGTGCGCATGTTGTGCAGACGGTCGCAGATTGTGAGGAAGATGACGTAGGCGTCGTTGCACATGGAGAGGAGTATCTTGCGATAGTTCTCGGCCTGCTTGCTCTCCGATTGCTGGAGGACCATGACGTCCTCTATCTTGGTGACACCGTCGACGATGCGGGCCACGCGGTCGCCGAAGACGATACGGATTTCGTCGAGGGTGATGTCGGTGTCCTCCACCACGTCGTGGAGCAGGGCGCAGATGACCGCTGTGGGTCCGAGGCCTACTTCCTTGGCGGCGATGAGGGCCACGGCGAGGGGGTGGAAGATGTAGGGTTCGCCGCTTTTGCGGCGTGTGCCAGCATGGGCTTTTTTGGCCATCTGGAAGGCACGGAAGATGTTGCCCTCCTCGTCGGGGGCGAGGGGCTTGAGGGCGCGGCAGGCGGCGACGAGTTCGTCGTATTTGGCCTGGATGTCGCGCTCTTCGCGCTCCTCGTCGATCACGTAGCCCGTCGCAGTCATTCGTTCTCCTGTTTCTCCTTGAGGGCTATGCGGATTTTCTGTTCCAGTTCGTCGGTGAGTTCGGGGTTGTCGCGCAGGAGCTGCTTGAGGGCTTCGCGGCCTTGGGCAAGCTTGCTTTCGCCATAGCTGAACCAGGAGCCGCTCTTGCGGATGACATCGAGGTCGACACCCATGTCAATGATTTCGCCCAGCTTGCTGATGCCTTCGCCAAACATGAGGTCGAACTCGCACTGGCGGAAGGGGGGTGCCACTTTGTTCTTCACCACACGCACCTTCACACGGTTGCCGATGTTCTGGTCGCCGTCTTTGATGGCCTGGGTGCGACGGATGTCGATGCGCACGGAGGCGTAGAACTTCAGGGCGTTGCCGCCGGTGGTGGTTTCGGGGTTGCCGAAGAGGACACCTATCTTTTCGCGTAGCTGGTTGATGAAGATGCAGCAGCAGTTGGTCTTGCTGATGGTGGCGGTGAGCTTGCGCATAGCCTGGCTCATGAGGCGGGCCTGGAGACCCACACGGGCATCGCCCATGTCGCCGTCGATTTCAGCCTTGGGCGTCAGGGCCGCCACAGAGTCGATGACGATGATGTCGATGGCGCCGGAGCGGATGAGGTTGTCGGCAATTTCGAGGGCCTGCTCGCCGTTGTCGGGCTGCGAGGCGAGGAGGTTGTCGACATCGACACCGAGTTTCTTGGCATAGAAGCTGTCGAAGGCATGCTCGGCATCGATGAAAGCCGCAATGCCGCCTTTTTTCTGGCATTCGGCGATGGCGTGGATGGCCAGGGTGGTCTTACCGGAGGATTCGGGGCCATAGATTTCGATGACACGGCCACGGGGGAACCCGCCCACGCCAAGGGCCATGTCGAGACCGATGCTGCCGGTGGAGATGACGTCGATCTGGTCGTTGGGGCGTTCGCCAAGTCTCATGATGGAACCTTTGCCGTAGTTCTTCTCTATCTTGTCGAGGGTACTCTGCAGTATTTTCAGCTTTTCCTGCTTCAAGGCCTCTGCATCCATTGCTTCTTTTGCCATAATGTTCAATTATTTATATGATTGATTACACTTTATTTGTCAAGTGCAAATATACGTTTTTTTTCGATTAGCAAAGACTAAAATATCAGGCAGTCGCGTATTCTTTTGGCACTCTGCAATATACGCTCTTCGGTTATGTCGCCTGCTGCCACCATATCCTTGATGACTTTGACGGCGCGGGGCACCATGTTGATGTCGTAGGAGCCGCCGTTATTGCTGAGGCACAGCATGTCGGCTCCCGCCAGTACCGCCATGCGGACAGCTTTCTCGAAGCTGTACTGGCTGACGATGGCGCCCATGGCGAGGTCGTCGGTGACGATGACGCCACGGAAGTCGAGGCTGTCGCGCAGGTAGGAGGTGATTCGCGGCGAGAGGGAGGCGGGGAGACCCGAGGGGTCGAGGCGGCGGTTGACGACGTGGGCCGTCATGACCATGAGGGGGAGTTTGCGTTCCCAGCTGTTGGTGCCTTCGTGGCGGTAGGGGTCAAGTTCGAGGGGCTGCCAGGTGTCGGTGACGTCGACGAGGCCTTTGTGGGTGTCGCCCTTGGCGCTGCCGTGTCCGGGGAAGTGTTTCCAGCAGCTGTTGACGTTGTGGATGCGCAGCTGCCAGTCCCAGATGAGGCAGCACTGGCGCACCACGGCTGGGTCGGCGGAGAAACTGCGCTCGATACCCCCGATGACGGGGCAGCGGGGATTGACGTTGACGTCGGCCACGGGGGCGAAGTCGAGGTTGATGCCCAGCTCGCTGAGCATTTGTCCTGTGAGGTCGGCATAGTGACGCACGGTGTCGTAGCCCTTGGCGGCGCACCGCTGCGCCGAGGGGATGGCGGGGAAGCCATAGCGCCTGGCCAGACGCGACACATAGCCACCCTCCTGGTCGATGCCGATGAGAAGGTCGGGGTTGAAGGAACGCAGTTGGCGGCAGAGATTCTTCAGCTGGTCAGGGTTTTTGATGTTGCGGCCACGGGTGCCAGTGGGTACGTCGTAGTCGAAGAGGATAACGCTGCCCACGTGGTAGTCGCGAAGGGCACTGACGATTTCGATGTTCTTGTCGTAGTCGATTTCCGTGCCCCGGAAGCCTATGAGGAGCATCTGCCCGATGGCTGCGTCGAGAGAGAGGGTGTCTTCGGCCATGGCTATCCGGGTGTCGGAGGAATCCGGAGTGCCGGGATGGTTCGGGCCACTGTGATTGCAGCAGGCTGTGAGGGTCAGCAGAAGGGAGAGCAGGAGGGTCTTCATTGTTTTCATCCTTCGAAGGGTATACGGTGGGCTATGCTGCGGCCGAGGGTGACCTCGTCGGCAAACTCCAGGTTGTCGCCCACGGCGACGCCGCGGGCCAGGGTGGTGACTTTGACGTTCAGGGGCTGCAACTGCTTATTGATGTAATAGTTGGTGGTGTCGCCTTCCATGGTGGTGGGGAGGGCGAGGATGACCTCTTCGACGGGTGCGGGGTCGGCGGTCTGCACACGGCGGATGAGCGAGGCAATCTCCAGGTCGCTGACGCCGATGCCGTCGATGGGCGAGATGACGCCGCCGAGGACATGGTAGAGGCCTCGGTACTGCTGTGTGTTCTCCACGGCCATCACGTCCTGCACGTTCTCCACCACGCAGACGATGCCCTTCTGGCGTTTCTCGCTGGCGCAGATGGGACACACTTCGGTGTCGCTGACGTTGTGGCAGCAGCGGCAGTGGTGCAGGTGGGTCTTGAGGCGCATGAGGCTCTCGCTGAGTTCGCGCACCCGCAACTCGTCCTCGCCCATGAGGAAGAGGGCATATCGCAGCGCCGACCGTTTGCCGACGCCCGGCAGTGTTGCCAGTTGCTCCACAGCCTGCTGCAGTATTTTCGATGGGAGGTTCATTGTGTGGTCTGCCTACATCAACAATTTGGCATTTCAGGATGATGATACTTCCGCTTCCGAACTGCGGATAGAGTCCGGCACTTTTCCCGGCAATATCTCTCCATCGGTACAATGGGGGGTTACACCAGCTTCATGCTGCGCTTGATGCTTTCAATCTTGGCATCGAGACGGTCGTTGACCTGGTTGAAGCATTCCTTGCAGCAGAGTTCGTCCTTGACGGAGAAGTAGAACTTGATTTTCGGCTCGGTGCCGCTGGGGCGGACGGTGATTTTGTTGCCCTTGTCGGTGAAGAACTGCAGCACGTTGCTCTTCGGCAGGTCGATCTTCCCGGTGCGACCACTCAAAAGGTCTTTGCTTTCGAGGCTTTGATAGTCCTTGATGCAGACCACGCGCTCGCCGTCGATTTCGGCGGGGGGATTGCTGCGGTAGTCGCGCATCATCTGCTGTATCTCCTCGGCACCGCTCTTGCCCTTGCGTACGATGCTGACGAGACCCTCCTTGTAGAAGCCGTATTCGCGGTAGATGTCCACCAACACATCGAAGAAGGTCTTGCCTTGTTCCAGCGCCCATGCGGCAATTTCGGCAATCATCGAGCAGGCCGCCACGGCGTCCTTGTCGCGCACGAAGTCGCCGATCATGTAGCCGTAGCTCTCCTCGCCTCCGGCGATGAACTGCTCGACGCCTTCCATCTCGCGGATTTTGCCAGCGATGAACTTGAAGCCTGTCAGCACGTCGTAGATTTTGATGCCGGCGCGTGTGGCGATGTCGGCGGGCAGCTCGCTGGTGACGATGGTCTTCACCATGAACTCGTTGCCTGTGAGCATCTGTTTCTGCTGCCACTGCTTGACGATGTAGTAGAAAAGCACGCTCATGGTCTGGTTGCCGTTGAGGAGCATCCATTCGCCGTCGGGACGCTTCACGGCCACGCCCACGCGGTCGGCGTCGGGGTCGGAGGCGAAGACAATGTCGGCGTCGATTTCCTTGGCCAGGTCCACGGCCATCTTCATGGCGGGTTTCTCTTCGGGGTTGGGACTGGGGGTGGTGGGGAAGTTGCCGTCGGGTACAGCCTGCGCCTCGACGACGTTGACGTTGGTAAAGCCCAGCTGCTTCAGCATGCGCGGGATGAGGACGATGCCGGTGCCATGCAGCGGTGTGTAGACAATCTTCACGTCGTGGTGCTTCTTGATGACCTCTGGGTTCAGCGCGTTCTGCTCCACGCGTGCCAGATATACCTTGTCCACATCCTCGCCGATGGTAATGATGTTCTGCTCGCCGCCCTTCATTTTGACGTCGGAGACCTTCTTGATTTTCAGCACTTCGTCGATGACGGCGGTGTCGTGTGGTGCCGTCAGTTGGCAGCCGTCGTTCCAGTAGGCCTTGTAGCCGTTGTATTCCTTGGGATTGTGGCTGGCGGTGAGCATGACGCCGGTGTGGCAGTGGAAGTGGCGCACGGCGAAGCTCAGCTCCGGAGTGGGGCGCATGCCGTCGAAGAGGTAGACTTTGAAGCCGTTGGCAGCCAGCACATGAGCCGTGATTTCGGCAAACTCGCGGCTGTGGTTGCGGCTGTCGTGGCTGATGGCGGCGCGCAGCTCAGGCTCGCCGGCGAACTGGCTCTTCACATAGTTGGCCAGACCCTGTGTGGCCATGGCCACGGTGTATTTGTTCATGCGGTTGGTACCCACGCCCATGATGCCACGCAGGCCGCCGGTGCCGAACTCCAGGTGGCGGTAGAAGCTCTCGTTGAGTTCGTTGGGGTTGCTCATCATGTCGCGGATGGCTTGCTTCGTGGCTTCGTCGTATTCTCCTTCGAGCCATGCCAAGGCATTCTGCTTGGCGCTCTCGTCGATGTTCAGAGTGTTGATGTCCATTGTAGATGTATTTATTTTTCAGGATAACTCGAAAAAAGATTTTTTATTGTGTCTTTTTGTCTTTAAAATAAGAGAGTGCGTTATTTCGGAAAAAAAATCGCAAGGTAGCAAAAAAAGTTGTATATTTGCAAAATATTTGAAACGATAATCCACCCCCAAAACAAACACTACCAAACAATGAAGAAAGCACTGTTTATTGTCGGTCTGATGCCCCTCGCCGCCTTCTTCGCGGCTTGCGGAGGCCCTGCCGCCGACGGTCGCCGACTGGCCGAGAAGGCATGCCAATGCTCCAAACTCGATCTGGATGACAGCAAGGCTGCGGAGGCCGAGGCCTGCATCGAGGAGTGGTCGCGAATGATTGAGAAGGCGACAAAGAAATACGCCGACGACGCGGAAAAACTGGCGAAATTCGTCGAGGGCAGCGAGTCGGTACATTGCGAATAGGCATTTCCGGAAGGAGAAGGCATTCGTGGCGGAGGAAGAAACATCATTTTCCGCGACCGAAGAGTCGCCGGAAAACCTTTCGCCACGTGGATCCGTCAAAGAAGGAGGAGTCCGTTGTGGCTTGGAGGGTGAGAGCGATGCCTATTGGCAGAAGCACGAGAGAGGAGATCCACATGCCTTCGGGTCCGAGTGCCGACTCGCGCACCGCCTTCTCGGAAATCATGCCCACAACGTAGTACAATACAAAAAATCCTACCGAGGCCACAAGCGGAAGCCCCAGGCCGCCCTTGCGGACAATGGAGCCGAAAGGAGCCCCTATGAGGAAGAGCAGCAGGCACGCCACCGAGAGCGTGAACTTGCGATGCCATTCGATAAAGTGGCGGTTGATGTATTCGCGGTCGCTCTCCAGCATCTCGGCATACATTTTGGCATCCTGCTGTGCGGCGTTGGCAGCGTTGCGGGCATGGAGATGCGCGGCTTTGCGGTCCTTGCCGGGTAGCCCTTCGAGGAGTTTGTCCACCTCCGCTGTGCTGGCTGCGTGGAGCAGATTGTCGGTGTCAAGGCACTGTGTCCAGGCGCGCATGTTGACCATGACGCTCTGTCGGCACAGTTGAACCCGCTCGTCAAACGATTGTTCAAGTTTCGCTATCGAGGTGTCCAGCTGGTTGATGTTCATCATCTGGTAGCTGCCTTTGAAGTTCTCTTCAACGCTTTTGTTGTAGGCAAACGAGGAAATGTCGAAGTTGATGCTCTGCTGGCGGAAGCCTATGGTGGTCAGCGGTCGTCGCTGGAAGTTCTCGCCGCTGGTGAGTTCGGAATAGGTATAGCCATCGTAGAGTGTGAACTTCAGAAACTGATTGTCCGGCGAGGCCTCCATGATGCCGCTCTTGGCTACGATTACGTTGGTCGAACCCGCCCCGTCGGTGTGGTCGTAGATGATGACATCCTTCAGTGTGCGCCCGTCGCGGCTTTTCGAACCTACGCGTATGACGTAGCCGTCGAACTCCTTGTAGTATTCGCCCGGACGGATATTGACAGCCGGTTTCTTGCGTGTGATGTCGTACAGCGTCATGCGATATTTGAGCATGGCGGTAGGCATGACGTTGTTGGCGAAGAAGAAAGCCATGCCCGTGAGCAACACGGCCACGATGGCCATGGGGCGCATGGCGCGGCTGATAGAGATGCCCCCGGCTTTCATGGCCACCAGCTCGTATTTCTCTCCGAAGTTGCCCATCGTCATGATGGAGGCGAAGAGGACGGCGATGGGTAGCGCCATGGGGACAAACGTGGCGGAGGCATACATGAGCAGCTCGGCGATGACCGTGAACTCCAGACCCTTGCCCACGAGGTCGTCTACATACTTCCACACAAACTGCATCAGCAGCACCAGCACCGAAAGGGTGAACGTGAGGATGAGCGGTCCTATGAAGGAGCGGAGTATGAGACGGTCTATCTTCTTCATGTCGGCGTTCAGAATTTACCGCTCAGCCAGCGCCAGATATCGTTGCCATTAGCCAGAATCATTAGCGCCAACAGCAGGAACATACCGACGGTCTGGGCATAGGAGAGGAATTTGTCGGACGGTTTGCGGCGGGTGACAATCTCCCAGAGGGTGAACACGATGTGGCCACCGTCGAGGCCCGGAATCGGGATGATGTTCATAAAGGCCAGGATGAGGGCAAGCAACGCGGTGAGGTTCCAGAAAGAGTGCCAGTCCCAATAGTTGGGGAAGAGGTCGGCCATGGACATGAAGCCGCCGAGGTTTTGTGTGCCGCCGGGTGCAAAGAGCATCTTGAGCCCCGATACATAGGTGGCGAGGGTCTGCCATCCGTAGCTGATGCCGGCGGGAATGGCCTCGAAAAAGGAGTAGTCGATGTGGCGGATGAGTTCGGTGGGGAAAAGCTTGGTGAGGTCGTTTTCGCACTGGACGCCGAGTTTGCCCTGGCTGGAGACATTGACCGGCAGCGAGTCAAGTTTGCCTTGGCGATAGAATCCCACCATGACCTCCTTGTCGGCATACTCCGACAGGGCGAGCGTAATCTCTTGATACACATTCATGGGTACATGCCCGATGCTCACCACGCTGTCGCCGGGCTGCATTCCAGCTTTCTCGGCTGGAGAACCTGCCACCAACGACTTCACCACAAAAGGCGTACGGGGACTCATGAGGCTCTTGACACGCTCGCGGTTGACACGCTCGGCCAGATGTCCGCTGAGGGACAGCGCCACAGTGCTGTTGCCGCGGCGCACAGTGACCTGACTGGCGTTGCCCAGCAGGAGCATCTTGTTTGCCTGCGTGTAGTCGTCGACCACCGAGTCGTCGATGGCGCAGATGATGTCGCCGTGCTGGAAGCCCTCATCGAGCATCACATCGGCATACTGGAACCCGAAGGTGGCATTGTGCATCGGAAGCTCGTCCTTGCCCCACTGGGCAAAGATGAACCCATAGATCAGCAGTGCCGTGACGAAGTTGACCAGCACACCGCCACTGATGATGCAGAGACGTTGCCAGGCGGGCTTGGTGCGATATTCCCAAGGCTGGGGTTCGCTTTCCAGGTCTTTTTCGTCCTTGGTCTCGTCGATCATGCCCGCGATGTCGCAGTAGCCTCCCAGCGGAATCCATCCGAGACCCCACAGGGTGTTGTCCTGGTCCTCCGGACGCAGGTTCTTTTCGTCCCAGCTCTCGGGGGTCTTGCTGTTGAACCACAGGAAGTGCCATTTTCCGTCGAACTTCTTCGCCTTGAGGATGGAAAATTTCCAGTTGAAGAAGATATAGTACCTACGCACACGCGTGTGGAAAAGCTTGGCGAAGCACAAATGCCCCAGTTCATGGGTGGCCACGAGAAGCGAAAGACTGAGTAGGAGAGCAATCCAATTCATTGTTTTCTGATGTTTTTGTCGGTTTGGAACAGGTCGTCGAGCGAGGGGTCGGCGATGAAGGGGGCCGTCTGCATGGCTGCCTCCACGCGGTCGGCGATGTCGAGGAAACCTATACGTCCTTCGATGAAGTCTTGCACGGCCACCTCGTTGGCGGCATTCATGATGCACGGCATATTGCCTCCGCGAGCAATGGCCTGGTAGGCCAGGTCGAGGCAGCGGAACGTCGTCCTGTCGGGACGCTCGAATGTGAGGTCGGAATAGCGGGCGAAATCCAGTCGAGGCACATGGCTTTCAATTCGTTCGGGGAAAGCGAGAGCCACCTGGATGGGCGTCTCCATGGAGGGTACTCCGAGCTGGGCCTTGATGCTGCCGTCGACAAACTGCACCATCGAGTGTACCACAGACTGCGGATGCACCAGCACTTCGATGTCCTCCGGCTGTATGCCGAAGAGCCACTTGGCCTCGATAACCTCAAGCCCCTTGTTCATCAGCGAGGCACTGTCGATGGTGACTTTGCGGCCCATGGACCAGTTCGGGTGGTGCAGTGCCTGTTCGAGGGTGACCGAAGCCAGCTGCTGACGGCTGAAACCGCGGAAGGGTCCCCCGCTGGCCGTGAGGATTATCTTGTCCACGCCGTTTTCGCCGAGGAGGCATTGGAAGATGGCCGAGTGCTCGCTGTCCACAGGCAGGATGGGCACTCTGTGGCGCAGGGCGGCGGAGGTTACAATTGCACCGGCCACCACCATTGTCTCCTTGTTGGCCAGGGCGATGGCATGTCCATGCTCGATGGCGCGCAGCGTAGGCTTCAGGCCGGCACAACCCACGATGGCTGCCAGCACGAGGTCGATACTCCCCATTTCCATCAAGTCGGCAATGGACTCCTCGCCGGCAAAGACCTTCACGTCGCTGTCCCTCAGGGCTTCGCTGACCTGCGCATATTTGCTCTCGTCGGCTATAGCCACGGCGTTGGGTCCGAACTCCAGCGCTTGCTCTACAAGGAGGTCGGCATTGCTGCCGGCGCAGAGCACCTCGACGGAAAAACGGTCGCGGTGGCGGCGTATGACATTGAGGGCCTGGGTTCCGATGGAACCAGTGGAACCCAATATGGCGATTTTCTTCGTGGTAGTAGGTTGCATAGATGTGATGAGTTAGAACGAGATGTATTCTTCCGGATTGATGGGTGCCCCATTGACCCACATCTCGAAGTGGAGGTGCGGCCCGGATTCAAGGATACCCGACGACCCCACATAGGCTATCGGTTCGCCGGCGCGCACCGCATCGCCTTGGCGTTTGAGGGGCATGTTGGTGTTGCGGTATACCGTGATGACATTGCCTGGATGCTGTATGGCGATGACGTGGCCTGCTTCGGCGGTGAACAGTGCTGAGACCACCGTGCCGCCGTAGGCGGCGTAGACAGGCTGGCTCGCCGAGCCCGCAATGTCGATGCCCAGATGTCGCTCGACGGTGCTGTAGGCATTGAGAATCTTGCCTTTGAGCGGGGGAAAGAAGAGATGAGAGAGGGAGGAACTGCTCTCCGAAACCACGGTGTTGGCAACAGTTGTGGAGATGGTGGGTGTCTTCACCTGGTAGCGGTTGTCCTCGCGCTCCACGTCGAGGCGAAGGAGGCTGTCGTCCTCCGACCGCCGGTAGGCTGCGGCCAACTGCTGCAACGTGGAGGAGGAGTCGGTCAGGACTGCCTCGGCGGCGCTGCCAAGCTCGCGACCCGACAGGACGGCCTGGATGGTGCCCACCAGCCACTCCTGCTCCGCAAGCTGTGTCTCCAGCGAGTCAATCTTGCGGGCGTTGGCGTAGGTCTGCTCCACCATGGCCTCGTCCGTATAGCCCGGTATCCACTCCCGCAGGGGGGTGAAGGCTATGAGGACAGTGGTGAGGATGATGAAAAGAATGACGGTGGCCCCGATGGTGACGAAAAGGTTGATGCCCGACAACTGGAAGGAGAACTTCTCCTTGAAAGTGTCGGTGTCCATCACCACAAAGCGGTGCTTGTGCTTGATGACATCGGCCACAGGTTTGCTCCGCAGCTGTTCCCACCATTCCTTTATCTTCATCCCTCTTTCTCTGTATATAAAACTCAACGAGTCAACGAGTCTGCTTGTGGTAGACCTGTTGACTCGTTGACTTGTTGACCACTATCGTTTTTAGAAGTGTTCGTTTCGGGTGTCCTTGATGTTGGCTTTCAGACGCAGCACGTCGGTCAACTGGCGGGTCTTGTTGCGGTAGCCCTGCTCAATCTGCGAGCGGAGAATATCGCCGTTGATGTCGTCGGTCTTCACCTTGCTGTCCACCTGCACCATGTAGACGGCGCTGGCACCCTTCACCGGGGCGGTCAGTCCGCTCTTCGTGGCGGCGATGACCGACTGCACTTTGGGTTCCATGCCGAACTTGCCGAAGTAGTTGTTGGCGAAAGAGACGCTGTCGAGGGTGTCGACAACCGTGTTCAGCTTGACGGCGATGGAGTTGATGTCCTTGCCGACGTTGACGGCCTCCTCGGCGCGAGCCATGAGGAGTTCGGCTTTTTTCTCGCGGCGTACATCCATCTCAATCATCGGACGCACCTGCTGCTCGGTGGCGTAGCCTTTCTTGTAGATGTCCTTCAGGGCGGCGATGACGTAGACGCCGTCGCACTCGAAGACCTGGTCGGCCACCATGCCCACTTCGGTCTTCTCGTTGAAGGCCCAGCGGACGATGTCGCGGGCGTTGCCCACACCCGGCAGTCTGTCGCCCATCAAGGTCACATTGGAGTTGCGTGTCTGCAGGTTCTGCTCCTGGGCGCTGGCCTCGAAGGAACTGAGTACACGGTTCTGCGAGGCAAACTTATGGGCCGTTGCATAGACGGCGTCGTTGGTGGCGGCGGAGGGGACAATCTCTTGGGTGATGAGGGCCACGCGGTATTTCTTCAGGGCGGGAGTCTTGTCGGTCACCTTCACGATGTAATAGCCGACGCCGTTGGGCAGCTCATACGTGAAGTGGCCGCCCACGGGGGTGTTGACAATCTGCTCGTTGAGGAAGCCATAGGCTCCGTCGGGCTGCCATTGCTGGTCGCCGTGGTTCTCGCCCTTGGCGGGGTCGTCGCTGAACTGCTCCACAGCGGCCTCGAAGTCCATGTGGTTGCTCTTCAGCAGATCCATCACGCTGTCGGTAAGCGTCTTGGCCTGCTCTTCGCTGCGCGTGGTCAGGTTGGCACCGGCCTTTTCGTTGAAGATATAGATGACGCTGGCGCGCAGCGAGTCGGGACGCATGGCGGTGGCCATCACCTTGGCCATCATCCACTCGTTGCCAACGATGGCGGGCTCGATGAAGCTGCCGGCGGCGGCGGCCTCAATCCGGCTGTCGAAGGGGGCCTTGAAACTGCTGGCTTTCACATAGGAGGAATCGTAGCTGCGGTTCGACTCTCCGTTGACGAAGAAGGGGATCTCCTCGTCCTCGATGGTCTGGAACTCAGCCCAGGTCTTCTCCACGTTGGCCTCTATATCGGCGAGGTCCTGCGGCGTGGGGTTGACAGGGTAGACGATGAATTCCAGTTCGCGGTTCTCTTCCGGCACACGGAACTCGGCCTTGTGTTCCTTGTAGTACTTCTGGTAGTCGGCATCGCCGAGGGTCACCTCGCTGTCGTCCACGCTCTGGAACGGCAGGGCCACCACACGCACATTGGAGGCTTCGCCCACGCGTTCGGCCACCTTGTCGGCCAGCGCCTTGGGCATATAGAGACCGGCCATCATCAGTCCGGCATACTTCTGCTGCATGCGGTCCTGACGCACGGATTTCTCAATCTCAACCCACTGCATACGCATGTTGGTGTCCATGCTGTTGAAGTTCTCCAAGGTGCGGCGCACACCGAGGGTGTCGTAGAGTCCTGTCTGGGGGTTGGTGAAGAGCTGGCGCAGGTATGGGTGGATGAACTTGCCGGTGAACATGTCGCCAAGTTCAGCGGCGGTCACCTGCATGCCCAGCTTGTCGGTCTGCTCCTGGAAGAGTGTCTCCTCCACAAACTCGGCCCACACATTCTCGCGGATGCGGCTCTGCATCTCGCTCGGCACCTGGCTCACCTGCTGGTTCATCTTGTAGTTGTTCTCCGCCCGCTCAACCAGGTCGTCGAAGCGCTGGCGCGTCATGGTCTCGCCATTCACCTTGCCCATGTCTGGAATCTGCCGGTTGTTCTTGGTAAGGTCGCCAAGAATGAACGCAATGATGGCTCCGCCCACAAGCAGGACGGCTACCCACGAATGTTGTCTGATTCTTCCAATAATACCCATGTTGTTAAGTTTGTTTTTTAGCGCACTGTGTGCTTTTCGTTATTGTTATTTTTATTATATTTTTCTTTTAAACAAGTGTGCAAAAGTACAAAGAAATTGAATTGTGGAAAAATTTTTTTTTCTTCCATGCGGTTTCGTTTTTTGTAAAACACATGGAATCAGTTGTGAACGGCATGAATTTTTCTGTCGTTATCTGTGGTTTCCCACGTGGCGGAGGGGATGCACGGCAGGCGTCTCCGCTCAAAATTGGAACGAAAAAGGCAGCAGGTCCGCCACGCTTCCAAACACCCGCACGCGACCTCCGTCGAGATAGCACACCACCCGCATTGCATGCCCTTGCCGCCCCTCGAATTCCGCCATCACCTGGCGGCAGGCACCGCAGGGCGACGCCTCGCACAGTTCGCCCCTCTCGTTGCATCCCACGATGGCAAGGGCTTCGTAGTCACGGCAGTCGGCTCTCTGTGCCGACGCAGCGAAGAGGGCCGTGCGCTCGGCGCAAAGCCCCGAGGGGTAGGCAGCGTTCTCCTGGTTGCTTCCGCGCACCACGCTGCCGTCGGCCAGGCGCAGCGCTGCACCCACGTGAAACCCTGAATAGGGGGCATAGGCCGAGGCAGCGGCCTCCACGGCCTCCCTCACCAGCAAACCCATAGCCTCCGGCAACTCGTCCAAGGAGTTGTACTCCTGATAGTTGATGACAATCTGCTTTTCCATTTCCTTTGTTGTTTCTCGCTGCAAAAATACGAAATTCTTGCTGCAAAACCATAAAAAAATGCAAAAATCCTCCAAAGAGAACGCACCGTGTACAGAAAAGTGTAATAAAATAGTTACACTCATCCTGTTGCCCCTGTCTATACCGTTGACACCCAACAGTATGCAACCCTATTTCAACACCTTGCCAACACCCTATCAACTCCTACTATGGTAGGACTTGGGTAGGAGTTGGTTAGGAGTTGATAAGGCGATGGCATGGAGTTTGTACCTTTTTGGTGACAGCCGTTTTTTTGTCGTTCCTTTTTTTTTGCATTGGGGGATTTCCTGGCTCTGCGTGTTGAAAAAGAGAGACGCTACGCGTCAGAAAAAATGCGGCTCTGTGCGTTTGAAAAAAAATGTGTATCTTTGCAGTGGAAAAGATGGAACTCAAATTGCCTTCAAAAGACTGCATCATAGGTCTTTCGCCCATGGACGACATCACAGACCTGCCTTTCCGCCAGCTCTGCAAGGAGATGGGGGCCGACCTGCTGATTACCGAATTCATCGCCAGCGAGGCGCTGAACCGTGACGCGGAGAAGAGTCTGCGCAAGATGCGCCTCACGACGGAGCAGCGGCCCATAGGCATCCAGATTTTCGGTGCCGACGAGGAGGAGCTGCTTCGCTGCCTCGACGTGGTGGAGCAGGCCGAGCCAGACTTTGTCGACCTCAACTGGGGCTGCCCGGTGCGCAAGGTGGCGGGCAAGGGTGCCGGCAGCGGCATCTTGCAGGATATTCCCAAGATGCTAAAAATCACAGCTTCCATGGTGCGCCGCTCGCACCTGCCGGTGACGGTGAAGACGCGCATTGCATACAGTGCCGACACCATGCCTGTTACGGATTTCGCCGAGGCTCTGCAGGACTGCGGCATCGCCGCCTTGAGCATACACGGGCGGACGAAGACGCAGATGTATGGCGGCGCGGCGGATTGGACGATGATTGGCCAGGTGAAGGCCAACCCGCGCATCAGCATTCCCATCTTCGGCAACGGCGACATTGTTTCGGCAGCGCAAGCTGTTGAAAGCAAGAGGCGTTATGGTGTCGACGGCATCCTCATAGGCCGCGGTGCCATCGGCAATCCGTGGATTTTCGAGCAGTGCCGCCGTGCTTTCGCGGGGCTGCCGGAGCGCGAGGTCGGCGTGGGGGAGAGGGTGGAGGTGTGTCGCCGCCACCTTCGGGCTGCCATCGACTTCAAGGGCGAGCGCACGGCGGTGTTCGAGATGAGGAAGCACTACGGCAATTATTTCAAGGGTTTATACAATTTCAAGCCTTTCCGGCTGGCTTTGGTGGCCACGCCAACGGCCGAGGCCACCTTCGAGGTGCTCGACCGCATAGCGGAACATTACGCCTGACGGCGGAGCCGCTGCCTGTGCGGCAGGGTGGGGGAGGGTTATGCTGTTGCGGGTACCACGACCTGTTCCGTCAAGCGACTGCGCTGCTCCAGGAGGATGCGCCGTCCGGCCACGATGCGGTCGATGACCTCCTGTGTGTAGTAGCGGATGGTGACGAGTTGCAGGTTGTCGTTGTATCTCACACGGAACATGGTGTTTAGCCTCTCGATGAGGCGCTCCACCAGTTGTGGCTGGTTGTCCACGCAGATGGAGAAGCTCAAGGCCGAGTTCTGCATGAGGTTCACTCTGATTCCAAGCTCGTTGAGCACTCCGAAGATGGTCTGCAGATTGTCCTCGGCAATGAAGGAGTAGTCGCGAGGATAGATGGAAATCAGCATTTGGTTGTTGCGGAAGATGTAGAGCGGTGTCTGGGGGCTGATAGTATGATAGTTGCCGATGACGGAGCCTTCGCTTTCGGGCTTTAGGAA
>JAFVAM010000015.1 GCA_017480525.1 Bacteroidales bacterium
AGTATCGTCTGCCCGTCCCTCCCGAAGATATCCACTCCCTCATGGGCTCGGCCTCTCTTTTCGTCTGCGACAGCCAGACGATGACCTCCGAGGCTGCCGTCTTGGGCGTGCCCGCTTTAAAATGCAACTCTTTTGCGGGCCGACTCTCCGTACCGAACATGCTCCAAGACACTTACGGTCTTTGCCACGCCTTCTCGCCCGAAGGCTTCGAGGAGATGCTTTCCCTTATCCGCTCTCTTCTCTCGCGCCCAAGCGAAAGCCTGCGCGCAGAATGGCTCGCACGGCGCAGCCGTCTGCTGCAAGATTGTATAGACCCCATACCCTTTTTCATCGAATACATCTCGCATTATGAAGGCATATCTTGAATTGAAAAGACAGCCCCTGCCCTATTATACCGACGAACCTCTTCTCCGCGCCATTCGTCGTTCGGCCAGAACGCATGGCTATCGTTCTGTACTTTGGTTCAGCATCGTCCGTCTGAAGGACCATCTTCTGAACCGTTTCAGCCGCGGCTGTCCGTGGAACCGAATGCGTATACTCCTTCAGCGCTGGCGTGGAGTACGCATCGGACAGCATGTACATATCGGCCCCGATTGCACCATCGACTATCCCTACCCCTACTTCGTCAGTATCGGCGACGGCTCCTCCCTCGCCGGCAACGTATATGTCCTCGCCCACAGCACTCCCCTCGAATACCATGCCGACAGCCTCCAGTCGTTCGTTGCGCCCACCGTCATCGGGCAAAACGTTTGGGTCGGTGTCGGTGCCACAGTGATGCCTGGCGTACACATCGGCGATGGCTCGGTGGTAGCAGCAGGTGCTGTCGTGACGGAGAACGTCCCCGAACGCACCATAGTGGCGGGTGTCCCTGCCAAGATAATCAAATATCTATAGCCTATATGACCGATTTTACACTCAACACATACCGCTCCCTACTCTCTGCTCTCAGCCTGCATAAAAACCATAGAATCAGGCATGACGTCGATGCACGCCCCGCTTTCTCCCTCCGAATGGCACAGATTGAGGAAGAAATGGGTGTACACAGCACCTATTATTTTCGTTCCAAGCACTTTGTATCCTATGCCGACACCATCCGTGCCATCTCTGCCCTCGGCCATGAGGTAGGCTACCACTACGAATGCCTCACCACATGCCGGGGCGACATACAAGCAGCATACGACGACTTCTGCCGAAACCTGGACACCCTGCGCAACATTGCACCCGTGACTTCTGCCTGCGCCCACGGCAGCCCCCGCTCGCCGTGGAACAGCCAAGACATTTGGAACCAATTTGATTACCACGCTACAGGCATCACCCACGAGTCAATGCTCGACACCGATTTCTCCACCACACTCTACCTCACCGACACCGGCCGCCGCTGGGACGGCTTCCGTGTAAGCGTGAGGGACAAGGTGCCGCAATACCAGGAGGAATGGAATCGCAACGGCCTTTCGTTCCACACCACAGACGAGATCATTCATGCTCTCAACGATTTACACCACCAGATCCACCAAAAAAAACTGCTCGTCAACACCCACCCCCAGCGGTGGATCCCCTTCGGACTGGCATGGATTGAGGAAGCAACACTGCAAAAAGGGAAAAACATCATCAAACACATCATAGTTTCAACGAGATAGATGAAAAGAATACTCACCATTGTCGGCGCAAGGCCGCAATTCATCAAAGCAGCCGCCATCTCTCATGTTATCAAGGAGAAATACGCCGACAAAATAGCCGAAGACATACTCCACACCGGACAGCACTACGACGACGCCATGTCCGGCCAGTTCTTCACCGAACTCGACATTCCCCTGCCGAAATACAACCTCGGCATCGGCTCGGCTCCCCACGGGAAACAAACCGGACTGATGATGAGTGGCATAGAAGAGATATTGCTGAATCACCCCTACGACGGAGTGCTCGTCTACGGCGACACCAACTCCACCCTCGCCGGTGCACTGGCAGCCGCCAAACTGCACCTGCCTGTCTACCATGTGGAAGCAGGACTGCGTTCCCTCAACCGCAACATGCCGGAGGAAATCAACCGCGTGGTGACCGACCATGTAGCCTCCCTCCTGTTCGCCCCCACGGAAACCGCCATGCACAACCTGTGGAACGAGGGGGTTGCGAAAGAGAATGTCATCTTTAGCGGCGATGTGATGTACGACAACGTGCTGCGCTACTCCAGCCGCGCGCTTCAGTCCGCCACCCTTCCCCTCGACGATTCTCCCTTCATCCTCGCCACCCTCCACCGCGACTTCAACACCGACAACCCGTCGCGTCTAAAACACATACTATCAGCACTGAACACCGTATCGGAGCTGCTCCATAGCAACATTCTCTTCCCTGTACATCCGAGAACAGGCAAAACACTTGATTCCATGGACTCTACACTCATTTCTCCACACATCTGCCGCACCGCTCCGCTCTCCTACCTGCAGACCTTGGCAGCCCTGCAGAAATGCTCCCTGGTAATCACCGACAGCGGCGGACTTCAGAAAGAGGCCTGCTTCTGCGGGAAGACGTGCGTGGTGTTGCGTCCGGAAACAGAGTGGTCCGAACTCATAGCAGACGGCAACGCCATTCTGGCCGATGCCGACGAAGAAAAGATTGTAGCGGCCGCCGACGCGCTGTCAAACAGGTCCGCCAATGCCGTCCGTCACTTCGGCGACGGCCACGCGGCAGAAACCATCGTCGATACGATGACGTTTTTAAGTGTTTAAAACCCAGTACCTTACCCCCCCCCCCGGATTTTTTGTCAAAAAAAACTTTCGCAAATCAGAAAATATGCGTATCTTTGCAACCTTGCAAAGAACTCGAGGAGCAAAGCAATATTATTAATATACAATAAGATAGTCCTAAAAATGCGCAGCAGAAAAAACAGAACAATCCATGTCGTTGGCCTTGTGCTGGCTCTGTTTGCGACATCTTGTGTCACACCGCGACGCGTGAACTACCTTCAGGACCTGACACAAGGGAGCCAGATACAGCTGGAGAACCGCTTCGAGGCCCAGATAGCCCCCTACGACGAGTTGAGCATCACGGTATCCACCTCCAGCAGCAAGAAAGAGCTGGCGGCACCCTTCAACCTCAACGGCGGCAGCAACGGCGGCGGCAACAACGCCAAATACCTCGTCGACGTCAACGGCGACATCCAAATGCCCATCATCGGAACGCTTCACGTGGCCGGCCTTACACGCCTCCGGCTGCAGGACACCCTTACCTCCATCCTCCAATCGGGCGGCTACATCGACGAACCCTTCGTCATGGTACGCTTCAACAACTTCAAAATCTTCTTCCTCGGAGGCGGCACCGGCAAAGTACTCAACATCAGCAACGAACGCTGCACCTTCCTCGAAGCCATCACTATGCTGGGCGACCTCGACATCCACGTGAAACGCGACCACATCGCCGTCATGCGCGAAATCGACGGCGTGATGGTCACCCGCTACCTCGACCCCCGCTCCACCGACGTCTTCTACGACCCCTTCTTCATGCTCCAGCAGAACGACTTCATTCTGGCCGACACCTACAACAACGGTCTTGTCAGGACCGAGGCCTCCTACTGGATGGGCGTAGCCTCCTCCGTCATCTCCGCCATCTCCCTGGTCGTCTCTTTCGCCGTCCTCAAAAAAATCAATTAAACCACAACCATGGCTGAAAAGAAAAACGACACCTCCTTCCTCGAAGACAAGAAGACGCAGAAGCTTCACATTAAGGACATCCTCTTCACCGTCCTGAGGAACCTCCACTGGTTAATCCTCTGCGGAGCCCTCGGCGCCATCATCGCCGGCTACCACGTGCGCCATGAGAACCGTGTCTACGAAAGCAACGCCCGCGTCCTCATCAAAAGCCTCTCCACAGGCAACAGCGAGAACACCCTCCGCGAAGCCAACGTGCGCAACATGTTCTCCACACGCTCCATCTACAGCAGCAACATCAACAACGAGATGATGATTCTCACCTCCAAGTCCGCCATGACCGAGGTCGCCAAAAATCTCAAGCTCAACATCGTATATACCACCAAGACCCGTCTCGTCAACCGCGTCAAAGACCTCTACGGCGAGTCGCCCATCACCATCGACTTCATCGACAACGACGAAGACGAATACATCAGCTTCAACGCAACCATCCGAAACAACAACTTTTTCGTCCTCACCATGGGTGACTACGAGCCTCTAAACGTGAAATTCGAGGACACCGTGGCTACCCCCTTCGGCCGCATCGTGGCCCACAAAACATGGTTCTTCGCCCCCTCCTACTACGACAACACCATCTCCGTAACCCACAACAGCATCACCGCCACCGCTGAATACTACCGCTCCGCCCTCCAGGTCTACCGCAACGACGATTTCAACACCATCATCAACATCTCCCTCCGCGACGCCTCGCCCATCCGCGCCCAGGAGGTCATCAACGAGGCCATCAAGGTCTATAATGATGATGCCATCAAGGACAAGAAGCGCATCATAGCCTACACCTACGACTACATCAACGAGCGCCTGGCACTGCTCCACACCGACCTCGGCACCCAGGAGAACGCCCTGGCCAACTTCAAACGTGAAAACCAGCTCCTCGACCTCTCCTCCTACGGACAAAGCTACCTCCAATCGAGCATACAGTCGTCGGAGGAAATCGAACGCCTCAAAAAACAACTCTCCCAAGCCCGCTACCTCCTTCAAATCAACCAGTCGGGCGAGACAGCCCACCTCATCCCTCCCACCATCGGCCTCGACGACGACAACATCATGGCACTCATCACCAAGCACAACACCCTCGTACTCGACCTGGAGAAATACCAAAGTCCCAACAGCCCGGTGGTGAAAGCCAAAATCGAAGAACTGGGAACCCTGCGATCCAACATGAACCGCCTCATCGACGGCTATATAGGCATGTTGCAGGAGCGCATGGCTGAAACCGAGATAGTGGCCTCCAACGCCTCGTCGAAGATGAGCCAGGTGCCACAGCAGCAACTCTACCTCGAAAATCTCGAACGCCTGCAGAAAATCAAAGAGGAGCTCTACCTCCACCTGCTGAGCCGCCGCGAGGAACTCATGATCAGCCAGCCCTCCATCGAACCCAACGGCAAAGTGCTCGACCCCGCGCGCATCAACCGCACCCCAGTGTCGCCCAACGAGAAGCGCACCACCCTGATGGGCCTCCTCATCGGCCTGGCCATCCCCGTGGGCATCTTCTTCCTCCGCCGCCTGCTCGACACCAAGGTGAAATACCACAGCGACCTCCTCGGCAACACCGACATACCCTTCCTCTGCGAAATCCCGGAACGCGACAAGAACGACGACCGCGACGTGGTGGTCACCAGCCACGACCACGACGCCATGTCGGAATCCTTCCGTCTGCTGCGCACCAAGATAGACTTCCTCGGAACGAAAGAGGACAACAGCAAGAGCCGCATCATCATGGTCACCTCGCTCCTGCCAGGCATGGGCAAGACCTTCATCTCCACCAACATCGCCGCCAGTTTCGGCATTGCCGGCAAGCGCGTCGTCGTCCTCGACCTCGACCTCCGCAAAGGCTCGCTCACCCGCAAGTTCTACTCGCGCAAACACGCCGGCATCTCCAACTACATGGCAGGCAAAGAGGACAACTGGCAGCGCCTCGTCAAAAAAGACCTCATCGGCAAAGGTGTGGACAGCATCTTCTCGGGGCCCATACCGCCCAACCCCGCCGAACTCCTCGGCAACGGGCGACTCGAAAACCTCCTCGCGCAGCTCCGCGAAAGCTACGAATACATCATCCTCGACACAGCCCCCACAGGCCTCGTGGTCGATGCCGACATCATACGCCACCTCGTCGACAACACCCTCTTCATCATCCGCTCCCGCAAGTTCGACAAGCGCCTCCTCGACAGTCTCAACACCTCCTACGAGGACCAAGCCTACCCCAACCTTTCGCTCATCCTCAACGACGTGCACTACAAGAAACTCACGCCCTACGAGAAGAAATACGGCTACGGATATGGCTATGGCTACGGGTATGGTTACGGCTACGGGTATGGTTACGGATATGGCTACGGGTATGGCTACGGCGAGGAAGAACGCAAGGAAGACGAAAAACTGCAGCAAGACGACGAAAAACAGGAAAATACAAACGAATAACCCACCTTCTCGTCTACCCCCCAAAAAACAACACACACTACCGAAAACGAAAGAAGAGAGAAAACCAATGAAAAAGATCGCACTCATACTACTGTTATTGATAGCAGGATCCACAAGTCTGATGGCGCAGCGTTTCGACAGACGCGGATTCGCTCTGGGAGCCGACCGCGACACACTCCTCTACATCATTGCCTCGCCCTTCGACAATTGGTACCTCAACCTCGGAGGCGGCATACAGACCTTCATCGGCAACGAGATAGAATCCTCGGCACGACACAACAAACTCAACTTCAACATCAGCGCCGAAGTGGGCAAATGGATCATCCCCGACGTCGCCATCTCGGTGAGGCTCAACTTTATGAGCGTCGACGGACAGACACGCTACGGCCTCAACCCCTTCGTCGACTTCACTGGCGTCCCCGTCGACACAGCCACTGGCTACGCCCCCTACCAACCCTTCCACGTCCATGCCTTCACCGCCATGGGCTTTGTCACCTTCGACTGGACCAACTTCCTCAGCGGATACGAGCGCGGCAAGCGCAAACGCCTCCACTGGTTCACCCCCATAGGTCTCGGCATGTCCATGCTCTTCGGCTCGCAGGACAACCCACGCGGCGACTACGAGCTCGGCTCCTTCCGTCGCAACTTCGAGTTGGCCTACTCCTTCCGCTTCGGCGCCGAATACACCTTCAGCGAACACTTCGCCATGAACGCCACAGTGGAACTCTTCGGCTCCGAGTCCACCTGGGACTGGTCGCCCTACGACAACTCGCGCACCATCTTCGACATCATCCCCTCCTTCAATATAGCGGCAAAATTCAACCTCCTCAAGACCATCACCAAATACAACCTCCAGACGCGCACCTCGAGCCGCGAGAAGGTGAACCACGAGTTCCTGGCCTTCGGCACACGCAACACCGTGAAAACCCTCAACGGCAAGATTGAAAAGCTCATGTCGGAGCGCGACTCCATAGAAAACCTCGCCGGCGAGCGTACCCTCGGCGATTCGCTGCGCATCGACTCCCTCAACCGCGAGATGAACCGCCTGCAGGACCGCGTGGACCACCTCTCCAACGGCGACCCCAACGCACAGCCCGGCAATATCTTCACCGAACTCATCGACATCAACGAGGTGCTCCACCTCCCCGCCGTCATCGTCTACTACCAGCTCGACAAATACGACCTCGACTACAACGCCCGCAAGCGCCTGCAGGACTTTGCCCGCGAAGCCTCGCAACTCGACGACACCGTGGAATTCTTCGTCATCGGCGCCGCCGACTCCGTCACGGGTTCCATACGCCACAACCAGTGGCTCTCCGAGCGACGCACCGACGCCGCGTACAACATGCTGGTCAACAACTACAGCATGAGTGCCAACCAGCTCGTCAAAGTGGCCATCGGCGGCATCATGCACTACGACCCCAAAGAAAACAACCGTATGACGCTCATCATCCAGCGCACCCCCGTCACCGAAGAAATCGTTGACCGCTGGCTGCGCCAGAGCCGTGAACGACTGCGACAATAGCATCCGACGCATCCGCACATCGGCATAGCGGCATGGCCTCTCCATGCAGGCACTTCTGCCGCACAGCCCGTTGCCCGCACCAAGCATCCACAAGAGTGTGTTCCACAAACCCCATCGGGGCAAGTAGGACACACTCTTTTTTTTTACCCCTTTCCACGTCCCACCCTGCCACCGTCACCATAGCCGATCCTTCTGTTCAACACCTCCATGCATTGGAGATGCGGACGGCAGGCACGGTGTAACTATTTTGCCCCAACGAAAGGCCTACCAACGCCCTACCAACTCCTACCATGGTAGGAGTTGGTAGGGCGTTGGTAAGGCGTTGGCAAGGCAATGGTAAGTCACTAATGACTATCGGACAGGCGTTTACACGCACTATTGACGATAGGGCGGAAAATGTAACCAAAAAGGTACAAAAAAGCAGGGGTGGCAGGAAGCGAGCATGATTTCCGCTCGTTCTCCTGCCACCCCTGCGGGAGGGGATGACTTCCTATTTCAAGCCGAGTTTCCTTTTGACGAGGGGCATGATGTCGTCGCTGTCCTGGGAATAGAGGAGGGCGGCGGTGCCGGAGTCGAAGACGTAAGTGTAGCCGCCGTCGGCCGCCACGTCGGAGATGGCTTTCTTGGCACGCTCAATGATGGGGCGGAGGAGTTCTTCCTCACGCTGCTGAAGGGTCTTCTGGGCGTTTTCCTGGAACTCCTGGATGCGGGTACCCATGTCCTGCAGTTCGCGCTGCTTGGTGTTGCGGATGAGTTCGGTCCAGCCGGACTGCTTCTCCATGTACTCGTTGTAGCGTTTCTCCAGTTCGGCCTGCATGGTCTTGAACTGCTCCTCGAGGTCGGCAGCCTCCTGCTGGAGGACGGCCTGAGCCGAGTCGCGACCGGGCATAATCTTCATAAGGTCGTTGGAGTTGATGTGGCCGAGCTTGACACTCTTCTGAGCCATGGCGTTGCCGCCGAAAGCAAGGAGGCAGGCAACGAGTGCTAATGCGATTTTCTTCATGATAATGTATTTGTTTTATTATTTTATTATCTCTTAGAATTCTTGGGAGCGGCAGCCGGGGAGGAGGCTGGACGCGAGGGGTTGTCGTTGCGGCGGAGTTCGGAGTTGGAGGGGCGCTTCGACTGTCCGCCGGCATCGGAATCGGCTGCTGACGAGGAGGTGCCGGAGACGACACCAAGGGCTTCGAGTACCTCGTCGCTGATGTCGAATTTCTTGTTGGCATAAAGCACGGCGGGGCTGCCGGCCTTGTCGAGGACAAAGGCATAGTTCTTCTCCTGCACGATGCGCTCTATGGCGGTGTAGACACGGTCCTGCACAGCCTTGAGGAGTTCGGCGCGTTTGCGGTCGAGGTCGCCGCCGGGACCGAAGCGCTGCTGCTGGAGGGTTTTGATTTCCTGCTCCTTGGCTTTGATTTCCTCCTGGCGACGCTTCTTGAGGTTGTCGGGGAGGAGATAGTTCTCCTGCTCGAACTCCACACGCAAGGCATCGAGTTCGGACGTCTTCTGGGCCAGCTCGTTCTGCCAGTCCTCGACATATTTGTCTATACGTTTCTGCGCATTGACGTAGTCGGGGAGGCTGCGGAGGATATAGTCGGTGTTGACGACGGCGGTCTTGGTCTGCGCCGACAGGGGGAGGGAGAGGACCAAGAGGAGGGCCAGGAGGACTGTGGGTGTGTGTTTCATAGAGAGGGGCGAGGGTGTGTGGGTGACTAATCGAGGCTTTGACCGATGGAGAAGTGGAACTGGCTGCCGCCGGTGGTGCCGTCGAAACCGTAGCCCCAGTCGATGCCGATGAGGCCGAGCATGGGGAGGAAGAAGCGGAAGCCTACGCCGGCGGAGTGGTACATCTTGAAGGGCTGGAACTGCGAGAGGTCGGACCAGCAGTTGCCGCCCTCGACGAAGCCGAGAACCCAGATGGTTGCGCTGCCGCTCTCTACGATAGGCTGGCGGAGTTCGAGGATGAAACGGTCGAAGACAGAGCCGCCGTTGTTCGGGGAGAGGGAGTTGTTCTCGTAGCCGCGCAGGGGGATGACCTCGCGTCCGTCGAGAACCCATGAGGAGAGGCCGTCGCCACCGAGGAAATAGCGGCCGAAGGGCGAGAGACCTATGTCGCTGTTGTAGTATCCCATCCAACCGAAGCGGAAGCGGGTGCTGAGCACCACATCGCCCACGAGGTTGAGGAACCAGGAGCCACGGAGGTTGATTTTGTAGTATTCCACCCACTTGTATTTGTCCTCTGCCGAAGCGGTGGAGTAGTCCTTGCCGCTAAAGAAGGAGAAGGGGGGAGTGAGGTAGGCACTGAAGGAAAGCTCGGAGCCGCTGCGTGTGTAGTAGGGGGAGTCGAAGGAGTTTCGAGTGAGGGAGAAAGAGTAGGAAATGTCGTTGGCGGTGCCATTGGGGTAGAGGCCGTCGGCGAGGTTGCTGTAGTTGTTGAGGATATAGTGCTTATAGGCGAGGCCGTGGGAGGCGATGAAGTAGTCGTCGGGCCACTTGAGACGCTTGGAGAAGCTGACGCCGGCACCGGTGATCTGTAGGCTGTAGAAACTTTCGTCGTTCCTGCGCACCCAGAGGCCGTTGCTCATGTAGTTGTGGTAGACCTGGCCAGTGAGCGACTGCGCGCGGCGGCCGCCGAACCAAGGCTCTGTGAACGAGGCGCTGAGGGAGTAGTAGGAACTGCCGTTGGTGGTGGCGTTGATGGAGAGTTTCTGGCCGTCGCCGGCGGGCAGAGGCACCCAGGCGTCCTTCTTGAAGATGTTGCGGATGCTGAAGTTGTTAAGCTGGATGCCAACCTGTCCGATGAACATGCCGGAGCCGTAGCCTCCCTGCAGGTTGAGCTGGCTGGTGGACCCTTCCTTGACCTTGTATACAATGTCGACGGTACCGTCCTCGGGGTTGGGGTGGGGCTCGGGTTTGACGGATCCCTCCTCGAAGAAGCGGAGCGTCAGGAGTTCACGATAGCTGCGCATCATGGCCTCGCGGCTGAAGAGGTCGCCAGGACGCGTGTGGAGTTCGCGCATAATGACTTTGTCGTTGGTGATGGTGTTGCCTTCGACGGAGACATCGCGGATGCGGGCCTGTTTGCCCTCGACGATGCGGATTTCGATGTCGATGCTGTCGTTCTCCACGGAGACCTCGACGGGCACGGCGCGGAAGAAGAGGTAGCCGTTGTCCATGTAGAGGGAGGAGATGTCGGTGCCGGAGGGGTTGTACTGCAGGTTCTGCTCAAGAAGGCTGCGGTTGTAGGGGTCGCCCTTGCTGATGCGCAGGGAGCGCCGCAGGATGTCCTCGCCATAGACGGTGTTGCCGGAGAAAGTGATGTTGCGGAAGTAGAATTTGCGGCCTTCATGGATGTTCACCCTGACGCGGAGGCGGTCCTGCCCTTTCTTCTTCAGCTCGCCTTCGAGGACCTGCCATACGGTGTCGCTGACGACGCGGGCGTCGCGATATCCCTCCTCGTTGTAGTAGGCGATGACATTGTCGAGATCCTCGCGGAAGTCGTTTTCAATGTAGCGCGATTTCTTCCAGAAGACTTTCTTCCAGAAACGGAGGCTCTTGCGAAAGTGCACATCGCGAGTCTTTTGCATCTTGCCCTTGAGGGTGAGGTTGGAGATGTCGTGGTTGCCGTCGAAGATGAGGGAGTCGATTTTCACCTTCTGGCCACGCTTGACATTGAAGGTGACGATGAGGCGCCCGGAAGTGTCGGGTTCGGTAGTGGCATTCACCTCGGCTTGCGTGAATCCCTTGTCGACAAAGTAGTTGCGGATTTTGTTGGACGAGGTGCGGAGCATGTTCTCGGTCACCACATCGCCAGTCTTGATTTGGATTTCTTCGCGGAGCTTCTTGTCCTCGCCCTTTTTGACGCCGGTGAAGGCAAACTTGAGCATACGGGGGCGTTCCTTGAGGCAAATATTGAGGAAGACGAGGCCTTTCTGGATACGCGTGACACGGATTTGCACATCGTCGAACATGCCTTGTTTCCAGAGGTTTTCAATGGCACCGGAGATTTTGTCGCCGGGGATGCGTATTTGGTCGCCCACCTGTAGTCCGGCCACAAGCTGGACGACGCGGGTGTCGAAATTCTCGGCACCCTCGAAGGTGATGCCACCGATTTCATAAGTCTTGGGCGTCAGATAGTCGAAGTCGTATTCCACATCGCCACCCACAACCACCTGTCCATGAACCGGGAAAGACACGATTGCCAGTAGGAGCGCGAGCAGCAAGAGTTTCGTTTTCTGTTTCATCAAAATTTACACTTAATCTATAAAATAACTCACATCTGTATAAATTATTATATTTAAGTATCGTTTTTTTGCAAAAAATTTCACTCTTCGGCTTCCACTTGAGCTTCGGTCATACCGAAGCGGCGATGACGCCGCTGATAGTCGGCTATGGCTTCAAAGAATGTTTCCTTCTGGAAATCAGGCCAGAGAAGATCCGTAAAATAGAATTCCGTGTAGGCTATCTGCCAGAGCAGGAAGTTGCTCACACGGATTTCGCCGCCGGTGCGGATCAGCAGGTCGGGGTCGGGGATGTCTTTCGTGGCGAGATAGGCGCGGAGGCTTTCCTCGTCGATGTCTGCGGGGTCGGGCCGCTCGTCGAGGATTTTTTTCAGCGCCTGCGCTATCTCCCAGCGGGCACTGTAGCTCAAGGCGAGGATGAGGGTCATGGCGGTGCAGGATGCAGTGTCGGCCATGCATTGTTCCAGCATGGTGCGCGAACGCTCCGGCAGGCGCGAGATGTCGCCAATCATCGTCAGGCGGACGCCGTTTTTCAGCAGCGTAGGGGTCTCGTCCATGATGGCCGTGACCAGAAGCTCCATCAGTCCGTCGACCTCGGCCTGCGGACGGTTCCAGTTCTCGGTGCTGAACGTATAGAGCGTCAGGAATTTGACGCCTGTCATCACGCCCGCTTCGACGGCATTGCGGACAGCCTGGATAGCGTTGCGGTGGCCGAAGAGGCGCTCGTGTTGTTGCTTCATGGCCCAGCGGCCATTGCCATCCATGATGATGGCCACATGCTGCGGCACACGTGTTTTGTCAATCTGGTCTATGGTAATCATGTCTGTCATGTGTTGTGCTTTGTTGTCAGTTCCTACAGCGCTTCGACCTTGTCCACCCCAGAAGGGTGTCGAGACTGATACCCAGCGAGATATTGAGGAAGGTGTACCAGTCGTTGAGGGAATCGTCGCCGCGCTTGATGCCCGTGGCGTTGACATAGCCCGGATCCACCTCACCGCTACGGTCGGCCAAGGATGCCGCCAAGGGGCCGTCCGACGAATTGGCCTGCAAGAAGTCGGAGCCGACGTATGTGGTGCTGACGTCGTCGAGATAGTCTGTCCACGTCAAGCGCAAGCCGTACTCCGCCGAGAGGGAAAACGACTTGCCCAGCCGCACCTTGAAGCCCATGCCGAAGGGGAGGCTGAGCTGTGTGAGAGCATACTGCTTGCGGTCGGGATAGTCTGCCGAGCCCTGCCCCTCTGTGCACAGCGGCTGCAGCTCGGCCCATGCCTCCTCGCCGTTGCCGAGTGAATAGCGGGCCAAGGGATTGAAATGGAACACCGCGAGGCCGCCGAAGAGATAGGCGGTCCAGAGGCGCTCGGTGGGTCCGGTGCCAAACGGGGCGAAGTTGAATTCGGCAAGGGCTGCGAATTCCCAGATATCGGAGCGGAACGAGAGGTTGCGAATCGGGATATAGTCCTCTTCGCACGCCACCCGTCCGAAGCCCCCCTGCGCCCTGAGGGACCAGCGGTTGTCGATTCGGTAGCGCAGTCCCAGCGCTCCGGCGGGGCCGGGGAGCGTCAGGACACTCTGGTTGTTGAGGTCGCCTACATAGTTCATGCCACCACCCATCAGGAGCACCTCGCTGCGAGCGAGGAAGTCGCTGCGCTGGGCGACGGACAAAGGCCACAGGAAGACCAACGCCAAGGCTATGGCTATGAGCCTATTTCTCCTCACGCGTTGTCCATCTAAGCGAATTGCATATGCCCTCCACCTGCATCAGGTAGTCCCTCTTGTCGAACCTCGGTGCATAAACAAAGCCTATCAGTTCGACGATAAACTTCTTGTCGGGGGAGAGCATGGAATAGGCCACGAAGGGACCCGCCATACGCTCGTCGGTACCGCGCAGATGCCATATACCCCTGGTTTCGATGCAATAGCTGCTGCCCTGAAAGTCCACCTGGCGTGTCTCCATCTCGACGCGGCGATCCGTGGCCATATAGCTCACACCGGAGGGGCCAGGCACCTCGCGGCGCATAACGGTGTCGAAACGGTTGTGTATCTTCTCCGGAAGCAGCTGGTCCTGCGAACGATAGGGAGTGACGCTGACCAGCACGTCGAGGCTGATGTCCTTGGTTTCCTTGCGTATCCACGCGAAGTCGCCGTCCTCCTTGGCCCACATGAACTCTTCGCTGAATGTCAGCAGGAAGCCGAACTTCTCTTTCACACGGTTCATCAACGGAACATTGCGGGAGTTGTTGAAAGCCTTGGCCATACGCTGATGTTCAGCGTTGTAGATGGCATTGACGATGTTGGGTTCAAACTTGCGCAGCAAGTCGCGCAGCGAGGCTTCGCTGGAGGCCGCCACGTCGGCCACCACCTGTGGGGCAGCCCATTTGTCGCGGTCTATATACACCTTGTCGGGGTTGCCATCCTTCACTTCCAGAATGACGATGTTTCTGTGCATCTGGAACATGTGGGTGTTGCGCAGCGACGATACCGGCACAGACACCACGGAGAAGCGCGGTTCGGGCTGTGGCAGGCATCCCTGCGGCTGGAGGAAGACGGAATCAATCAGCTCGCATGTTTCGGCACTCAAGCCTCCTTTGTCGGCCGCCACCAGCACCTCAAGGGTCTTGCCCGAGGAACTCTTCTGCAAGATGGCATCATTCTGCCGGTTGTCGCATCCCAAAAGAATCAGGGCTGCCGAAAAGAAAAGCACATACTTTTTCATATCCTATTGTTGTTGTTGTCTCCATTCATGGAAGGCGGCAATGGCCTCCTCGACAGGCGAGAAGTATGCCCCCAACTCTTTCTCTGCCAGCGCGCTGGAATAGTGTTCACGCACCAGCAACTGCCTGATGTTGGCTGTGGACACCTGCGTTCTCACTCCCATACGCCGAAGCATGTCGCCCACACCTCCGACTGCCAGCAGCAGCCAGTCAGGAACCTCGACGACGCACTGCTTGTAGCCACACACCGCAGCCTGCATCCGATAAAGTTCCTTGATGCGGAGACAGGCATGGCTGTTCGCGGCGATATATCGGGTGCCGTTGGTGCCACGTGTGAGCGCAGCCACCTCCATGCGGGCCACATCGTCCACATGCACAAAGGCCTTGCCACCCTTGGGGGCGAACATCAGAGGTTTGCGATAGGCCGCCAGCAACATCCTGCCCGACGAAGGCTTTGCATCCCACGCCCCCAGCATGAAGCCGGGGTTGACCACCACGACGTGGCGGCCTTCCTTCGCCGCAGAGAGGACAATCCGCTCACCCTCGCGCTTGCTGTCGGCGTAGAACGTTCCCTCGAAGGGAGGACACATAGGCATCGACTCGTCGCCCGGACAGGCTGCCGTGCCGAAGCCAATGGTATTCACCGTCGATGTATGAACCAGCACACTGATTTCCAACTCATCCAGCAACCGGACCAGCAGTCGGCACAATTCCACATTGGCGGGGAGGAAATCTTCCCTGCGAAGCAGCGTCATGTCGGTGGTGCCGGCACAATTGACAACAGCCTGGCATCCTTGTGCCGACTGGCGAAGAATGTCGTAGTCGAGTATCGAACCCACAACGGTTTCCCACGAACCCTCGCGAAGCCGTATGCCCTCGGGACTACGCACAAGAGCCACCACCTGATGACCCTCGGCCAGCAGTCGCCGCAGCACGTTGTGCCCCAGCAGTCCTGTAGCGCCCAACAGCAGAACTTTCATGCCTCTAATAACGAGGCCGTCACATAAATATTGCGTTTCGCAGGCAAAAAGTTACAGTTTGAGACGCGCCTGCAAGTGCCATGTTTGGCGCAGAGGTCCTTGTGTGGCGGCGGCTCCGGAGCCGATGGCCTCCTCTCCGGGACGTGCCGTGAGCGTATATTTGAGGCTGAGGTTGAGCCAGCGCACCACGTCACAACGCACCACGGCGGCCATCCGCAAGCCGCGTCCTTGCAGGGACGGAAGGGTGTATACATACTGCAGATTACTCTCGCTGAGGTAGATGCGGGCGTTGTAGCCGTCGATGTCGTGCCACGCCGCCTGCACGGTGGCCTGCCAGCGTCCGCAGGCATAGCGCACCTCCTGCGCCACGAGCCACCCCACCTGCCGCTCCGCCACCTCGCCATCGAAGAGAACACCCATAACCCTCGTGGAAAAACGCCAACCGCCAAGGGTGAGGCGCAGCTGACCCTGCCACTGGTGGCGCCAAGTCGCCTCGGAAAGATAGAGGCTGCTGTCGAGACCGGGGATATTGCGCTGCTTGTCGCGAAGGGCATAGCGCAGCGATACCTCGATATGGCGGGCGAAGGTGCGCTCTGCCTGCACACGGAGCCATGCCCCCGTAGAGGGAGCATAGCTGCCATAGCGCAACGACGGGAACCTGTGCACGTCGGCACTCACCAGCAGACGTACACGCAGCGGAAGCTGGATCCGGGCATCGAAGCTGACGCCCTGCTCGTTGCGCGTCTCGCCGATAGCGTATGCAGAGGCGTGGAGGCTGTGATAAAGCGCGTCGAAATGGCGCAGCGTCAGCCCAAAGCTGTTGTCGCCACCCGCCGAAATCCTTGCGCCGCCCAACGCCGCCAAATGGCCTTCGTCGTCGGTAGCGGCCTCGCCGAAGAACATCAGCCCTCCATACTGCCACAGCATGTCAAAACCCACGGTTCCTGCGCGGTCGCCGCGGAAATAGTCCTGATTGTAGACATAGTCGCGCAAGCGGACGCTGTCGTCGAGCATCGACCCCACGGCCGTCAGCCCCACGATGAGGTTGGCGTGGCGCCACGTCAGGTGACCGCCACCCGTCCACTCCCCATTGGCGCGTGATCCGAAGGCCGAGAGTCTCCATCCGCCACCCATGCGCACCGTGGCCGCCACACCGTGCATCCTTCCCTCTTCGCTGAAAGCACTGGCAGCCTTGACACCACCGGCAAAACGGACGGGGGCAGACCCAGTGAGCGAGAAGGGCGAGAAACCCGTCCAAAGCGTCACACCTTGGCCGAACTGCACGTTGAAGTGTCCCACGACAAGTCTATCCAAACGGCCAATGTCGTTAACCGTCAAACTATAGCCAAAGAAGTTATCCTTCCCCCAGGCCTCGCCTGGATCCTTGTCGGCGCTCATCTGAAAGACTATCTTCTGCCCGAAGGCGAATCGATAGCAAGCCAGCGCACGCAGGTTGTCGCCCTCGTAGCGTCCGTCGTCATAGCCCGCCGCTCGCTCGACGGTGCCTCCCATGCCTGTCACCAACGTGTGGCTCCCCTGGCGCCACACCTCGGAAAGCGTGAGCCTCCTGCGCTCAAACGGCGCCACGGTCACCATTGGCTTCAGCCATTCCACGAAGAGACTGTCGAAACCCGGCACCATGTGCAACTCGTCGACGGAGAGCATCTGACCGTAGAGCGTGATATAGTTGCGCAAAGCCTGCACCTGGAAAGGGGAGAGGAACGGCAGAGCGACAAGTACCGCCGTATCGTTGAGGTTCACCGGCTGGTCGGCCAACTGCATCACCATGTCGCTCAGCTCCGCTGCGTCGGCCTCACTTCCGCGCTCCTCCACCCACTGCTCGACAAAGCCCTCTACCTGCGCCGCCGCATACAGCGGCAACAACACCAACACCAGCATTATCAACCTACGTATCAGAAGCATACGACAAGCGTTAGTTGAGGAGAAATACCAAGGACAGGATGTCTGCCCATGCCGACATCGAGCGCATAGCGCCCATAGAACACCCCCACTCCAGCTGTCAGCACCAAAGGCGCCGTGGACATCCCCGCACGGAAAAAGAAGTGCTGCCGGTAGCTGTATTCCATGCCGAGGCGCAACCGCCAGCGGTCCTCACTCTCCACCTCTACCACCGTCAGGAACCTGTTGACAGGTCTGTAGGCCATGGCGGCAAGCATCCGCCATCCACGTCCGGCATCCCACGGTCTGGTACCCGCCACTGCCGTCAGCCACAGGCGCGGCGAGAACACCGCCTTGGCGGCCACCGCGCCGCCGAGCCACCGTTGAGTGGGATAGCGTCCGTCGCCGACAGCCAGCGCATACATGCCGCCTTCCACCCCCACGGAGAAACCGTCGGCCACACGCAGGCCATAGCCCGCCGCCGCACGATGCTCCGCATAGTCGACATCGCCGAACTTGCTGTAGGACAGCCGTGCCCAGCCTTCACCGAGCGGCAGCATGGCACCGATGCGCATCGTGGACATGCCCGCCGTGGCGAACTCATTGCGAAAGCCGACCTCCACCTTGCGTTCGGGATCGAAAAGAAGAGAATTCACCCCTCCCATGGAGCCGCCGCGGGCATCCTGGGGAAGAAGGGAAAACTGGGCTGCGGCCCTGAAGGCCGTCATGACAAACAGCAACGCTATGACCTTTCGCCGCCTCATCGGGGAAGCCTGTCACGCTGTTGTCTTCTTAACGATAGTTCCTTGGGAGACTAAGTTTTTGTAGGTCTTCTCCGACGCGAGCTGCTCGGCAGCCTTGATGGAGAAGTCGATGGCCGACTGCTGCGCGGCACCGTCGATACGCACCATGCACTCGTAGTGGCGACGGCCGTGGCGTCCCTGCACAAAAGAGCGCACCACCTCGAAACTGACCTTCTTGTGGTTCTTCTGGCCCCAGTCGATGAGCTTGCTCTTGTAGTTCCACTCTGTCGACGCCACAGAGTCAACATCAAGATGGAGACCCAGGATGCGATTCACAATCACCTTGCGAGTGAACACAAAACCCTTGTCGATATACATGGCGCCCATGAGAGCTTCGAAAGCATCGCCGCCGATGGACTTGAAGCCGCCGGTGGCATCGTGCTGATACTCGACAAGTTCGACGAGACCGATTTTGTCCGCCAGACGGTTGAGGCTGACCCGGCTCACGATTTTGGAACGCAACTCCGTGAGAAAACCCTCGCCATGATAGGGGTACTTCTTATAGAGATAATCCGCCACGACAGCACCCAACACCGCGTCACCGAGATATTCCAGACGCTCATTGTTGATGCGGTGGCCGTTCTGCAGCGTGGAGAGCGAACGGTGGCGAAGAGCCATGTGATACAACTCCGTCCGTCGGGGAGTGTATCCGAGAATGTTCTTGAAGAAGTTGCGGAATTGCTCGCTCTCTTTGTCCCTGCGACCGAACCACATAACCGTCAATACTTTCTGAAAGCAAGGCAGACGTTGTGGCCGCCAAAGCCGAAAGCGTTGCTGATGGCGAAGTCGACCTCGCGCTTCCGGGCCTTGTTGAAGGTGAAGTCGAGCGGAGGAATCTGCGGGTCGTCCGTGAAATGGTTGATGGTCGGCGGAACAATGCCATTCTTGATGGTGAGGATAGTGGCGATGGCCTCCACAGCGCCGGCAGCACCCAGCAGGTGGCCGGTCATGGACTTGGTGGAATTGATTGCCATCCTGTAGGCATGGTCGCCGAAGAGCCCCACGATAGCCTTGGGTTCGGAGATGTCGCCGATGGGGGTCGAAGTGCCGTGGGTGTTGATGTGATCCACATCGCCGAGTGCCATGCCCGATTCTTCCACCGCCTGGCGCATGGCCAGAATAACTCCCGACCCTTCGGGATGCGAAGCCGTGATGTGGTAGGCATCGGCCGAAAGACCCGAACCCGTCACCTCGGCATAGATGTGTGCGCCGCGAGCCTTGGCATGTTCCAACTCCTCGAGGATGAGCGCACCCGCGCCCTCTCCAAGCACGAAACCGTCGCGATCCTTGTCGAAGGGGCGCGAAGCTGTCTGGGGGTCGTCGTTGCGCGTCGAGAGGGCTCTCATGTTGCCGAAGCCGCCGATGCCCGCCTCGATGACGGCACATTCGGACCCTCCGGCCACCATCGCGTCGGCCTTGCCCAGACGGATGAGGTCGAAGGCGTCGCCGATGGCCACCGCCGAGGTGGCGCACGCCGCCGTAGTGCAGTAGTTGGGTCCGCGAAGACCATAGCGGATGGCAATCTGGCCGGCACAGATGTCGACAATCACCTTGGGAATCCAATAGGGACTGAAACGCGGAGTACAGTCGGAGACCGCATACGACAGCAGTTCGTCCTGAAGGCTTTTCACGCCTCCCATGCCGGAACCCCACACCACACCGAAGCGATCCTTGTCGACATTGTTATCGTCGAATCCCGCGTCGCGCATGGCTTCGTCGACGGTCACAAGGCCGTAGACCGTGTAGCCGTCGAGCAGGCGCATCTCTTTCCTGTCGATGAAGTCGGACGCGTCGAAACCCTTCAGCTCCGACGCTATGCGGCAACGGAATTTCGAGGCATCAAAATGTGTTATTGGCCCGGCTCCGCTCACTCCTTTGACGAGCGAGTCCCACAAAGCGGGAACATTATTGCCAATAGGGGTGAGCGCGCCGAGACCTGTAACAACAACCCTTTTCAACTCCATAAAGCGGAAAGAGTAGACTTAATCTTCGGTAAGAAATTTACTTTTTCGCGTTTTCGATGAAGGCGATGGCGTCGCCAACGGTGACAATCTTCTCGGCTTCCTCGTCGGGAATCGAAAGGTCGAATTCTTTCTCGAGCTCCATAATCAGCTCGACGGTGTCCAAAGAATCTGCACCAAGATCGTTGGTGAAGCTGGCTTCGGGGGTGACCTGACTTTCTTCAACACCCAGTTTCTCGGTGATGATGTTTGTTACTCTGGTTGCAATTTCTGACATTTTGTTATAATTTTAATTGATAAAACTGGATGCAAAGAAACAAAAATTTTCTGACATATAAACATTTTTTAACATTCTATCCACAGTGAAAAACACTTAAACAACTGTAAACAAATATAATGAGCAATGAAAAAAATTGCATTTTTTCAGCCCCGGCGACTTCTTTTTTCTCTGTAAAGCATTCATTTTTTAATAAAAATTTGCAAAATTAGCCTCCTTGATCCCGACCTCTCCCCTGCCCTTCCAGCTACCACCCTCCCCCTCCGAATGCCCTACGAACACCCTACCAACACCTACCCAAGTCCTACTATGGTAGGAGTTGGTAGGGTGTTCGAAAGGTGATGGCATTGATTTACAGGCCTGTATGTACCAACTTACATACTTATCGCTGAATTACAGAAAGTTAGTGGCTTTTTCGACGTTTTTTTGTGTTTTTTTGTGCCATGTCATTATTTATTCTTATCTTTGCAGTCCGAATTGAAGTATACAATACACAGACGGGAAATGACCAGATTAGCCATACTGGGTTCCGGCAACGGGACCAACGCACAACAGATTACGGAATATTTCAGCGGGCGACAGGATGTGGAGGTGGCCTGCATAGTCTACAACGTCCGCGACGCCTACATCGCCCAGCGAGCGAAGAACCTCGGCGTGGAGGCCCGCTATTTCGGCCGCAAGGATTTCTACGAGAGCACCGCCGTGCTCGACTACCTGCACGAGAAACAGGCCGACTGGGTCATCCTCGCGGGCTTCCTGTGGCTTGTGCCGCAGAACATGCTGGAGGCCTTCCCCGACCGCATCATCAACATCCACCCCGCCCTGCTTCCGGCCTACGGAGGCAAAGGCATGTACGGCCACCATGTGCACGAGGCCGTCGTGGCCAACCATGAGAAAGAGAGCGGCATCACCATCCACATCGTCGACCAACACTACGACCGCGGAACCACGCTCTTCCAGGCCCGTTGCTCCGTGGCCCCCGACGAGACTCCCGACAGCCTGGCGGCGAAAATACACCTCCTGGAGAAGGAGCATTTCCCACGCGTCATCGACGAAACCATCCAGTCACGCAGCTGAAAAAAGGGAATGCGCATAGCCATCAACACCCGCCTGCTCCTGAAGGGGAAAATGGACGGCATCGGCTGGTTCGCCGCCGAGACAGCGCGTCGCATGGTGGCCGCGCATCCCGACGTGGAGTTTTTTTTCCTCTTCGACCGAAAGCCCGACCCACAGTTTCTCTATGGACCCAACGTGAGACCCGTGGTGCTGTGTCCGCAGGCACGCCATCCCCTGCTGTGGCATCTCTTTTTCGAATGGGCCGTCCCCTGGGCCTTGAGGCACTACAAGATTGACCTCTACCTTTCACCCGACGGCTTCATGCCGCTACACCCCAAAGCGCCCACGCTGACGGTCATCCACGACCTCAACTTCGAACATGCCAGCGACAACCTCAAGCCCTCGCACCAGCGCTACATGACACGCAATTTCCCTCGCTTTGCGCACAACGCCACACGTGTGGCGACGGTGTCGGAATATTCAAAAAAAGACATCGCAGCCACCTACGGCATCGATCCGAAGCGCATCGATGTGGTCTACGATGGCTCGCACGACAACTACCGTCCACACACCGATGCGGAGAAAGCCGCCATCCGAAACCGCTACACGGGCGGCAATCCATATATTATATTTATTAGTACAATATTAAAGAGAAAGAACCTGACCAACCTGCTGCGGGCTTTCGACCGTGTGAAGCAGCAGGGACACGAAGAGCTGAAACTCCTCGTGGTGGGCAGCCGTGTGTGGTGGCAGGACGAGCTGGCCGAAGCCTACAATACCATGGCCTTCCGCAAGGATGTCATCATGCCCGGACGGGTGGAACCCGACGACCTGTCAGCACTGCTCTCGGCAGCGCAGATGCTTGTCTATCCTTCATACTTTGAAGGCTTTGGCATCCCGATACTCGAAGCCATGTATGCCGAGACAGCCGTCGTGGCCTCACGGACCACCTCCATGCCCGAGGTGGGAGGCGACGCGGCACTCTATGTCGACCCCGCAGACCCCGACTCCATAGCCGAGGCCATCCTCCGCCTCGACGACGCGGCATTCCGCGCACAAATGATTGAGAAGGGGCGTCGCCAACGGAGACTCTTCAGTTGGGACCGCTCGGCGGACCTCCTGTGGAACAGCCTGATGAAAACACTCCACACCACATGAGACGGTACTGGACAAGCCTGGCATGTTTTCTGGTGCTGGTGGCTGTCCAGCCTCTGCGGTCACAGCATCCCCAGGGCAACCTGGTCTACAACGCCTCATTCGAAGAACACCACGAGTGTCCAAAGAAAATAGAGGCCCTCGGCGTGATGCGCGAGGTGGACGCCTGGTGGCAACCCACGGGGGGCAGCAGCGACTATTTCAACGCCTGCGGCGGAAGGGAATGCACGGTGCCACGCAACAAGATGGGCTTCCAGCCCGCTCACAGCGGCGAGGCCTACTGCGGCATCTACTGCTCGCAGGAGATGTATCGCGAATACCTGCAGACGGAACTCATGGCACCCCTCGCCGCAGGCAGGCGCTACCGGGTGAGCTTCTGGGTGAGTCTGGCCGAAAAATCGCCTCACGCCACAAGCGCCATAGGCGCCGTGCTTTCGCGCCAACGCCTCCAGGACACTACGCATGGCATCCTGATGCAACGCGAGGTGGACGACCTCGACGAAGGCTCGGCACAATCCATAGCCATCTTCCTCACCCCCCAGATAGCCAACGCCCCCGAACGGACACTCAACGACACAAAGGAATGGACCGAAGTGAGCGGAGAGTTTGTCGCCACGGGCGGCGAGCGGTTCCTGACCATAGGCAACTTCCTGCCGTTCAACAAATCGCGCGTTGTCGCCGCCGACGGTTCCAACACCCCTCTGCCCGGAGCCTACTATTACGTGGACGATGTGTCGGTGCGCTGCCTCGACAGTGCCGGCCTTGCCGTTCCTCCCCTCGACCCAGTGCCAGCAGAAGGTGCGACGATAGTCATGTCCGAGGTATTTTTCGACACTGGCGAGAGCGAGGTGCTGCAGCAGTCATACCGCGAGCTGCGCATATTGGCCGACATGCTCAGAACCCACCCCTCCATGCGTATCGAACTGCGGGGCCACACCGACAACCGGGGTACCATCGACTACAACATGAAACTCTCCACAGCACGCGCCAAGGCGGTGGCGGACTGCCTCATGAGAATGGGTGCAGGGAAGGAACAGCTGACATGGCAGGGCTTCGGCAAGAGCGTCCCAATCGCCGACAACGACAGCGCCGAAGGTCGCAGAAAAAACCGACGAGTGGAATACCGGGTTGTGGCGCATTGAGAAAAAGAGAGCGGAACCTTTGGCGGTTCCGCTCTCTTTTTGCCTATCGTGAAAGTCCGAGGAGTAGGACTATTCAATCACGCGGTAGAAGCTGACGCGACGGTTGAGGGCGAACTGGATGTCACCAAAGGCAACACTCTTACCCTTGTACTCGGTCTGGATGCGATCCTCGGCGATGCCATACTTCTTGGAGAGGAGGCGCTTCACCTCGTTGGCACGCTTCTCGGAGAGCTTCATGTTGTAGCTGTCGCTGCCAGTGTAGTCGGCGAAACCAACCACGAGAATCTTGACATCGGGATTGTCCTTGAGGACACGGGCAACGGCCTTGACCTTGGCCTCTTCGTCCTCGGAGACCTTCCACTCGTTGACGTCGTACTGGACAGAGAAGGGCATGGCATAGAAGTTGAGCTGGTCGGCCTTGATCTGGTCGATGACAGCCTGGAGGCTGTCGGCAGCGGCGCTGTTGCCACCATTGCCACCCTGGGCAAGAGCCTGGGCGAGCTGATCTTCGAGCTCGGCGATGCGGTTTTCAAGTTTTTTCTCGTTGTTGCGGGAGGTGCGGAGCTGGTTGTCATAATTGTTGACCTGGCTCTGGAGGGCGCCGAAGTTCTCCTGGGTGAGCATGGCCTTCTGGGCGGCAACGGCCTGGTCGGTAGCGGTGACACCGAAGCAGTAGTAGTAACCGAGACGGATGATGTTGTTAGTGTTGTGCCAACGCTTGTAGGTGTTAATGCCAGTGGTGAAGATGTTGGGGACATCGGTGAAGTCGAAGGTGTACTCAGCAAAAATGTGGTGAGCCTCGCCGAAACGATAGCTGGCGCCAAGACCACCATTGATGAGAACGCCGATACGGCCGTGATCCCAGTTGATGTTGCTACGCTCGGAGTCATCCTTGTCGAAGAGACTGCCGCTGAACTTTCCACCGGCACCGGCAACCACATAGAAATTAAAGCGGCGGTCGGGGTTGTAGCCACAGATAGCGTTGTTGATGGAGAAGAGCAGGTCGAGGGTGACGGTCCAGTGACGGTCCATAGCCTTGCTGGTCACCGTGTCGGTGCGGGGTTTGCCCCATGTGGGACCGGCCAAGCGGATGCGCCAGTCGAAGGCATGGTTCAACTTCTGCTGCAAGATGACATCCATACCGATGTTGGTGCTGGCACGCCAGAAGTCACTGTTGAAGCCCATGGGGCCCTGTCCGATTTCCCAGTTCAGGTCGAAGGATCCACCAATCGACCAGTTGCTCCAGAAGCCGTAGTGAGGATACTCAGGCTTCCCTGTGTTCTGAGCAAAGGCATTGACAGACGTCACCATCAGCGACATCACAACGCCCATCTTGATTAATTTTTTCAGCATATCAAATGTTTTTATTTATTTATAATTTCCAAACTGTTTTTCGACAATAATTGATTTTGCAAAAATACATATTTTTTTTCATATGAAGAAAATATTTTTTTCATCCCAGCGTTAATTCAAAGAAAATAATAGACTTACAAAAGTTTTTTTTTGTTCAACCCTTTGTTTTACGCACTGCAATATAGTATTTTAAACATGAAATTCAGAAAAATATGGAACATCTGACAGTCGACATTTCACACATCGCAGCACAGTATGGCCGGGAGGCCATCGACCAGTTGAGGACTGAAGTTCTCGCAGCCCGCACCCATCTGCTGGAGGGAGACGCCGAGGGCAACGACTTTCTGGGGTGGGTCAATCTGCCTGAGGAATACGACAAAGCCGAGTATGCCCGGATGAAGGCCGACGTGGCGCGTCTGGGTGCCAAAAGTCGCGTGTTTGTGGTCGTCGGCATTGGCGGTTCATATCTCGGTGCCCGCATGGTCATCGAGGCATTGCAGTCGGAGTTCGCCTCCATGGTACGTGGCGAGCGTCCCTATGTGGTCTATGCCGGACACACGCTCTCCGAGGACTACTACAGTCAGCTGCTAACCCTCTTGGACCATGAGGATTACAGCGTCGCCGTCATCTCCAAATCCGGCACCACCACCGAACCCGCCGTGGCATTCCGCATCGTCAAAGCCCACCTTGAGAGCAAGTATGGCAAGGCCGAGGCTGCACAGCGCATAGTGGCCGTCACCGACGCCCGCAAAGGAGCCCTCCACGATATCGCCGCCAAAGAAGGCTATCCCTCCTACGTCATTCCCGACAACGTCGGCGGACGCTTCTCGGTACTCACTCCCGTGGGTCTGCTGCCTATCGCTATGGCCGGATTCGATACCGACCGCCTGCTTCAGGGCGCCCGCGACATGCGCACCCTCTGCATGGCCGACGGCGCTTTCGACGACAACCCTGCCCTTGTCTATGCCGCTGTGCGCAACTTCCTCTACCGCAAAGGCATAAAAGTCGAGATGCTGGTGAGCTGCCAGCCCAACCTGCGCTATCTGGCCGAATGGTGGAAGCAGCTTTATGGCGAAAGCGAGGGCAAAGACCACAAAGGCCTGCTGCCCCACAGCCTGAGCATCACCACCGACCTCCATTCCATGGGACAATATGTTCAGGACGGAGAGCGTCTGATGATGGAAACCATGGTGAGGGTGAAAAATCCGGGCAGCCGTGTGCCTGTACCCACCGACGATCAGAACCTCGACGGCATCAACTACCTGGCTTCCAAAAGCCTGACCCAAATCAACGACTGTGCCGCCGAAGGCACCATTCAAGCCCACCTCGACGGCGGAGTACCCGTGGTGGAGATAGCGGTGGACCGCATCGACGAGTACAACCTCGGACAGATGATTTATTTCTTCGAATTCGCCTGCGGCGTCAGCGGCTACACCCTCGGCGTCAACCCCTTCAACCAGCCCGGCGTTGAAGCCTACAAGAAAAACATGTTCCACCTCCTCGGCAAACCGGGATTCTGATTTCCCGGAAGCGGGACGTCCATAGCAGTAGTCCCCCGGCGGCTGTCGCCGCCGGGGGACTTGTCTTTCCGTGCGTGTCAGAACGGGAGGTCGCCCAGCGGCTCGGTCTCTCCGTTGAGGATGTCCATCAAGGGGTTGTTCACCTGCTGACTCTCCTCGTTGCGCTGGCGGCTGGAGAGGGGGAGGAGATTGTCGGCCACCACCTCGGTGACGTGGCGCTTGTTGCCCTCCTTGTCTTCCCAGGAGCGGCTCTGAAGACGACCTTCCACATAAATCTGGGCACCCTTGTGGAGTATACGCTCGGCGATATCGGCCAGGCCACGCCAGCACACCACGTTGTGCCATTCCGTTATCTCGACTCTCTCATTGTCGCGGTTGCGACGGTATTCTGTTGTGGCAAGGGGGAAGGACGCTTTCTTCACCGGCATCGCCCCCTCGGAGGGGAAAGTGACTACATCAGGATTTTTTCCTACATTTCCTACAAGGATTACTTTGTTTACTCCAATCATACTTGGTTTTAGTTATTTGTTAGTCAATTTTCGAGTGCGAAATTACTACTTTTTTCCGAATTCGAGAAATAAAGATATTCACAAAGTGGCCAAATACCTGTCTATCAGCCTTGGCACGGGGACACTTTTCATTTCCGAAAGCGTCATGGCAATGTAATCCGGCACCATTTTGGAGGGTGCCTCGCCAATTTCGACCCTGAGGAAACGGGCGTGTATGGTGCGGTGGGTAAGCTGATGGACGAGTTCTTCACCGACGGAAACTGCCACCATTGCTGTGCCGAACATCTGACCTGCAAAATCCGACGCCCGGGCGACGAACTCCTCGTCGTCGAGGCGACGCTCCGTCTCCATCAAGGGGAACTCGAAGAGTCCCTTCCAGATGTCCTTTCCGTCGCGACGATGCATGATGCCACGGTCCCCGGTGCCGTCTGTCCAGTGCACGTCGAGGTAGTAGAACCAGCGGTCCTGCGGTTTGCGTTTAGCGCCCTTGACGGGCAACATGTCCACCCGCCCCGTGCGCAGAGCCTCGCAGTCCTGAACGAAAGGACATCCCGTGCAATCGGGAACAGGCTTGCACTGCAACGAACCGAAGTCCATCAGCGCGGCATTGAAGCGGTCGGGGCGTTCGTGGTCTATCTGCTTGTGCAGCAATTGTTCAAACTCCGTGTATGCCGCGTCGGTGCCTATGGGCGTGGCGATGCCGTAGAGGCGGCTGATAAAACGGTATACGTTGCCGTCGATGACAGGATAAGGCAGCCGGAAGGCAAAGGAAGCGATGGCAGCGGCGGTGTAGCGTCCAACACCCTTGAGTTTCAGGATACCCTCGTAGGTGGAGGGGAAACGCCCACCGCACTCATTCATGATGTACTGCGCCGCAGCATGAAGGTTGCGCGCCCGCGAGTAATAGCCCAACCCCTGCCAGAGCCGCAGCACCTGCTCCTCGCTGGCGGCGGCCAGGTCGGCCACCGTGGGGCAGGCCTCGACAAAACGCAGCCAATAGTCGCGCCCTTGCTCGATACGCGTCTGCTGCAGGATGATTTCCGACAACCAGATACGATAAGGGTCGTCGATGCCGCGCCACGGGAGACTGCGTCCGTTGTCCTCAAACCAGGAATCAATTTTCTTCAAAATTGCCATATCTAAATGTCGTTTTGCATCAAAAATCCATCCTAACTCACTGAAAAAATTATGTTAAAATCCATTTTTCAATTTTAATCAAAATACATGTTGTCAAACTATTATAAATAACGAAATGTTAAAAAAAATTAAAATCCCGATGTTAGGGGACCCTGGACTTTGCCATGTCGAAAAAAGATGGTACTTTTGCACCCGTTTTTCGAGCGGGAACATCCCCTTCCGGGACGAGCCGCCAAAGATAAATAACGTATATAAACAATAAAAATTATACTACAATGTCGAAAAAATGCGAAATTACCGGTAAGAAAGTAATCGTGGGCAACAACGTCTCCCACTCCCGTATCCACACCAAGCGCACCTTCAGCCCCAACCTGCAGACCAAGAAGTTCTACATCCCCGAAGAGGACATGTGGATCACCTTGAAAGTCTCTGCCAAGGGCATGCGCATCATCAACAAGAAGGGCATCGTGGCCGCCCTCAACGACGCCGCCGCCCAGGGACACCTGATGTTCTAAGAAGACACGCAAGTCTTATATAAAAATTATTTATTAACCCTTAACAAAGAAAGAGGTATTAACAATGATCGTAGTTCCTATCAAAGAAGGTGACAACCTCGAACGCGCTCTCAAAAAACTGAAACGCAAATTCGAGAAAACCGGCGTGGTGAAAGAGATGCGCCGTCGTCAGCAGTTCACCAAGCCCAGTGTCATCAATCGCGAGAAGCACCTGAAGGCCATCTACGTCCAGCACCTGCGTCAGCAGGAGCTCGACAAATAAGACAGAGCACCCTCAGAGAGCTCCCTCCCGACGGAGCAACGCCATTGAAGACAAGAGTCCCCTCGGCATACATCAAGTTGCGGGGGCTCTTTCCTTTTACAAGAACAACCATTTTAAACATCATACTATGAACAAGATGAAACACCTTTCGGCAGTCGCCTTGACTGCCTTGACCATGGCTGCCTGCGGCAACGGCAAGAGCGGCGAGGCCGCCGTCGACACCATGACACAGCCAAAGAACCAATATGGCGTGTCGCTCTGCTGCGAGAGCGACTGTGTCCTGATCTACGGCATCACCGACCGCGAAGGCGAACAGAGCGTCGACCTCTTCCGCGGCTCGGCCGACGACGCGCTGCTCGACTCCCTCGCTGCCGGACAGTCGGGCTTCCGCTCGGCATTCAACGTATTTGTGGCCTGCGGCCGCGCCGACTACGACGACACCGCGCACCACATCATACTCTTCGATGCCGGCCTCGGCCACCAGGCAGGCGGACAGATGGTTGAGCGCATGCGCGACGAGGGCATCGACCCCGAAGCCGTGGAGGCTGTCTGCCTCACCCACCTGCATCCCGACCACATCGGCGGCCTGCTCGATGAGGGACGCGTGGTATTCCCCAACGCCACACTCTACCTCTCCAAGGCCGAACACGACAGCGGCCTCGGCAATGAACGCTGGCAGCAAGTGGTGCAGGCCTACGGTTCCGACCGCGTGAAAACCTTTGCCGACGGCGAGACCATCTGCTTCGACATGGTGAAGACCCACGTGGTGCCCGGCCACACCCCTGGCCACACTCTCTACGAGGTGGGATCCTGCCTCATCGCCGGCGACCTGCTCCACGCGCAGGACCTCCAGCTGACGCATCCCGAATTCTGCGCCCGCTACGACGGCGACCCCGCCGCCGCCCGCACCGTCCGTCGGCAGACCTACGACCAGCTGCGCCACAGCGGCCTGTTACTCTGCGGAGCCCACTGCTACGACCACTTCATCAGCCTCCGCGACGAAGAACGCTAACCATTTAAGAACAAGGAAACAACAGCCGAGGGCGGCCGCTAACGTGGCCGCCGCCCAGGGACACCTGATGTTCTAAGAAGACACGCAAGTCTTATATAACAATTTATTTATTAACCCTTAACAAAGAAAGAGGTATTAACAATGATCGTAGTTCCTATCAAAGAAGGTGACAACCTCGAACGCGCCCTCAAGAAACTGAAACGCAAATTCGAGAAAACCGGCGTGGTGAAAGAGATGCGCCGTCGTCAGCAGTTCACCAAGCCCAGTGTCATCAATCGCGAGAAGCACCTGAA
>JAFVAM010000016.1 GCA_017480525.1 Bacteroidales bacterium
AGTCAACCGGTGCTTTTCCGCGATGTTTGTTGCCTCATCGGGTGCATGGTGCGGGTTAAAATGCAAGGCTGACACCGGCAAGCAAATATCCCGGCAGGCGGCGGTAGGTTGTCGTCGAGAGGTAGAGTGGCGAGGCCGAAGTCGTTATCCATTCGTCGCCGCTGAGGTGCAAGAGGTTGCCTCCACGCAGGGTGAGGCGCCACCGCTTCAGCTTATATTCGGCCCTGAAGCCAAGGTCGTAGAGATCGCGCTGCGAAGAGTCGCCTTCCACATGACTATAAGCAAAACGCACCTGCGCACTGAAGCTCTTGTGCGAAATCATCACCACGGCATATCCGCCAAACTCGTCCTGTGCGATGTCCTGCACCTCGGCAAGCCGATTCCTCTGTCGTCCATAGCTTGCGCCAAAATCGAAGTTGAAAATCCCCTTCCGACGTGAGGAAAGTCCCATCCGCACACCGTAAGTGGTGCTGTTCATCGTGGCATCACTGTGGTTGACGTTGGTGGCCATCCCGGTCTGTGTGGCATTTAGCGCAAGTGTGGCATCCCATGGCCATTTGCCAAGGCCTTTGCGCAGCGAAGCATTGGCAAACATCATCAGCATGGAGCCGTCGTTGGAGTATCGGCTGAGGCTCGCGATGGTGCTGTCCTGCACAGAATGCGGTCTGACGCTGAAGCGATTGTCCTCTATCCCCGCCACGGCGAAAAACATCGTGTTGCTGAAAATGTCGAAGATGAAATAGTTGACCTGCGCGGTGGATGACTTTGCGAATGGCGACGTGATGTCCGATCCTGCCAGCAGCGACGAATAGCCACCAACCAGGGTATCGCGCAGCAGGTACGGCAACTCTATCGCGTTCCGACTCATTGCGCCCGACAAGGTCAATCGGTGCATCTCGCTGAACACCAGGCTCACCGATCCGCTCGGCAGCAACCATGTGGCAGCCGAGTCCGCAAGCCCTGCTATCGTCGACTTCCATGCCACCCTCTGCACGTCCACATTCGCCTCGAAATGCAGCAGCCCTCTGTTCTTAGCCAGGCGCAGCCGGCCTGTGGCGGCGTCCCACCGCATCTCATCATCTACCGCACCGTCGTTGTAGGTAAAAGCCGTCTTCCTATGGCTGTACGTTGCCGTGGCGCTCAGTGTAAGTTTTCGCGTCAGATTATAGGCATACGTCACATCCGGAGCAATCTCCGTCTCTGCGGTGTGCCTGCGCACGTCGAGGGCGGCCGTGCCGTCGGGGTTTATGTCATAGTCCGTCAGCGGCAGGAGTGCATTGTCGGTCAGCAGGGCATAGGTGTGGTGGCGCAGACGACTGTCCACCAACAGGTGCGCTGCAAGCAGGCTCCGGCTTCCACTCTTGTAGTTCACCGCCAGTTCCTCCTTCACCGCCGTGTTCCCTGTTCGCGTCCGCTCGTCGGCGAACATGTTCGTCAGTCCACGTTCCAGCAGGCTGTCGTTCTGGTCGAGGCCGGTGTACGACAATTGCACCAGGTTGCTCACCTCCACTCGTTCCGATGGCGACCACGTGGCCTGCAGATGTCCCGTGCCGAAGAGCGAGCGGCTTTGCTTCTCGTCGCTGCGAGTCTGGAGGGCATCGAAAGCCGAATAGAGCTGTTCCGAGACGTCAGCCGCATCCACACCCTTCCCGTTGAGCATCAGGTTGCCCTTCAGCTTCAGCTTCTTCGAAGCCTGGTAGGTGCCGCTGATGGTTGCCAGGGCGCTGCGGGAGTGGTCGACATTGCCCGGAGGCATGAGCAGCGCCAATTCCTCCTCGCTTGGCGCAAAACCTTTTCCGCCCGAAGCGATGACATTGTCAAGCCCTACCACATTCTTCAGATAGTCCTCCAGCGAAAAGAGAGCCTCGCCCGTGTTGTTGGCTCCGAGGGTTACGGTAGCGGACCCTTTCTTGCCCATATAGAGCATTGCCGCGTCGGCTCTGGCCTTGGCAATCAGGCCTCCGGCGACGCTGGCCTTGCCCGCCGTCCGGTGGCGGCCGTCGGTCTTGAGGTTCAGGGCTGTCATCTCCCGTCCGCTGAACTGGTCCACGATGCTTCCGCCCCTATAGTTCATCAGCATCTCGGCCCCTTTGATGGCTTCGGCGGGGAGCGTGTTCAGCGCGCCGTCGCTGCCACCGGCAAAGATGTCCTTCCCGTCCACCAATATCTTGTCCACCGACTTCCCTGCAAAGCTCACCTCTCCGCTCTCGCTCACCTCCATACCGGGAATCCGGCCAAGCACCTCGGCGGCCGTTTCTTCCGTCCCGGTACGATAGTAGTCCGTGTTGAACGCCACAGTGTCGCCATGCACCTGCACCGGCACATAGCTTGACTCCACAGTCACCTCGTCAAGGCGTCTGCTGTCGGCCTCAAGCGTGATGTCCAGCTGCCTGCGCTTCCCTATCTTGTTGCGGTACTCTTTGCTGCCAAGCATGCGCACCACAAGCCAGCTGTCGTCCGTCGCCTCGCCGGTCAGCGAAAAGCGGCCGTCGGACGTTGTCAGACAGTAACTCACCGGCGAGGCCGTCGTATTGCTGTCGGCATAGAGAAGCACCATGGCATAGCCCGCGTCGCTGCCATCGGCAAGGCGCACCCGGCCCGTCAGCTGCGCCGTGGCCTGCCACATGCCGCCCATCAGCAAGACTACGATAATTGCAACCCTTTTGCCCATTCCCTGACGCACACAAGATTAATGCAACTGCATGATCTGCACATTGCCGCCACCCGAGCCGTCACGGAACTGCTGCACAGTCTCGTCCATGATTTTTTCATACTCCGCCTGCGTCACCCTCTTCCCTTTCGACGGGGCCTTGAGTTCCTTTGCATTGTCCTTCGCACTGATATCTTCCATTTTTAGAATGGCATTTGCCATATCCAGCTCCACAATCAGGCCCGGCAGGCCGAAATATCCCATCGGGCCAGCCGGGATGGGTATCTCCGGTGTGAACCATGCCACCACTCCGGCTTCTTGCCCGTCGGCCACGGCCTTGTAGCACGTATGGCCATCGATGACACGACTCTCTGCGTTGTCAATCTTCCAATCTATGGCTTCAAGCGGCTCTTCTATCAGGAACTTTCGCCCGAAGAAGGTCTCCTGCTTCACCATCTGCTTTTTGTCATAGTCGACAAACACCGAATGGCCCGCCATCGACGCATAAGCATTGTCCGAACGTTCCTCGTCTATTTCGAAGAGCGAACGTCCGTTGAAATACGTCAGCGAATAGACCGTCTTCATATTGGCCATCTGTTGCATCACGGCCTCCTTCACCTGCGCGTCAAGTTCCAACAGGGATTCATCAAGCTTCATCTGGAACTGATAGCTGCACGTGTAACCTCTGTTCTGCGCCATTGCTGCCAATGCCATCAGCAGACAGACTGCCATTGTCAATACTTTTTTCATAAACATCCTTATGTGGGTCCCGGTTATTCATATTTTGATAGCATTCAACATGGGGGAACCCTTTCCCCATGCCTTCGTCTTGTCAGTTTGACGATGCAAAGATACTGTTTTTTTCCATATCATCAATACAATTTCTTCATTTTTTTTTGGGGGGGGTAAACATATATGATTGTCACACAGAATATTAGAATCCGATTCAATTGACATGTTGTTTCTTGATTCGGACGAGGTGACACGTGTTGCATACCAAGTTGGCATGTGCGATATAGGATTTTTGCCCGAATCGAACATGCACAATCCTCCCTGCGTCTGCTCCATGCGTCCGGACACATGCCCGCCCCTGCAACATTTCTTTGAAGTGAGTCTTCTTTATCAAAAAAGGCGACATGCTGCTTATCATGGTGTAGCAATAGTTTACTTCATAGAAGTCCCCCCTGACAAACAGTGCCTCCTGCACACTTCATGGAGCGTTTTTTTTTACCGATGTCGAATAATTTGTGTATCTTTGCAGCGTAAAAACGACAGAAAGATATGCAGCGACAATTCGACCCGTGGCAGCGGGAAGCGATAGAGATTAGCGGCGGACGGCATCTGGTGCTTGCACCTCCCGGGTGCGGCAAGACCGACATCCTCACCGAGCGCGTGGTGCATGCGCACGAGCAGGGTGTGGAGTACGGCGACATGCTGTGCCTCACCTTCACCAACCGTGCCGCCAAGGGCATGGCACAGCGCATCGCCGACCGCACCGGCAACCCCGTGCCCGACGACCTCTTCGTGGGCAACATCCCCCGCTTCTGCTCGCAGATGCTCTTCAACCAGGGGCTGGTGAGCCACAACAGCGCCATCATTGATGAGGGGGACGTGGAGAACATCATCCAGGAAGAACTCTGCAAGCGGCTGAACATCACCAGCCGCACCACGGAGCTGATGCGCTTCCAGCACGGCCTGCAGCAGATGGTCCTGGGCATGAGAGGCGACCTGGTGCTCCACAACGAGTTGTTCCACGCCGGAGGCGTGGCCAAGCTGTGCGACGTGCTGGGACGCCCCTTCGACGAGGAGGGCATTGCAGGCATCTACAGCGACATAGAAAGCCTCATGGCGCGCTATAGTGTGCTGTCCGAACTGCCAGCGGCCAACATGATGCTGCTGGCCAAGGCCTACGAGCGCTACAAGGCCGACAACGACCTGCTTGACTACGACGATTTGCTGATTATGGCATACAGCCACTTGGCCTCACCCCACCCCCTCTCCCTCGGAGAGGAACCTCTGCCACAAACGCAGGACCCAGAGGAGCCTACCAACGCCCCTCTCCCACCAAGAGGGAACGGGATGAAGCGCTATCGTTGGATTGAGATTGACGAAGTGCAAGACCTCAACGCGCTGCAGTTTGCACTCATCGACCTCTTTGCGGAACCGGATGCCACGGTGGTGTACCTCGGCGACGAGCAGCAGGCCATCTTCTCGTTCATCGGTGCCAAACTGGAGACCCTACAGGCGCTGAAAGAACGGTGCCACGGCCATATCCACTACCTCCACACCAACTACCGCTCGCCGCGCTACCTCCTCGACCTGCAGAACGACTTCGCCGTGCGCAACCTCGGCATCCGTCGCGACATGCTGCCCACTACTGACCTCAACCCCACACCCGCGCCGGAAGACCTCTGTCTGCTCGACGTGGGCGACGCGCAGCTGGAGAGCTACTACGCCGCCCGTTTCGCCAAGCGCTACGGCGACCTCGACAGCGAGGGGCGAGTGGCCATCCTCGTAAGCACCAACCGCGAGGCGGACGACATCGGCGATGTGATGACGGGCATGGGTGTCAGCCACTTCAAAATCAGCGGCACGGACCTCTTCTCTCTGCCCGCCATGCGGCTGCTGACAGCGCACCTGACGGTGCTCTGCGACGAGATGGTCTTCATAGCCTGGGCGCGCCTGTTGTGGGGGCTGAATGTGACGCCGACCTATACCGCCGCGCGCAACCTCATGCGCGACATGCGTCGCACCGCCCTGCTGCCAACGGACTTCCTCCTCTACCCCGGCAGCAGCTACCTGCAGGAGTTCGTGCGCGCCTACGACAACGAGGAACTCGTCATCTTCGATACCGAGACCACAGGCCTCGACCCCCGCTCAGACGACATCATACAGATTGCCGCCATCAAGGTTCGTCGCGGCAAGGTGGTGGGCAAGCCCTTCAACATCATCCTCGAAACCGACAAAGAGTTGCCCAAGACCGTGGGAGGCCATCCCAATCCCATGCTGGACGTCTACCTCAACAGCCGCCGCCACCCGCGCGGAGAGGGCCTGATGCGCTTCATGGACTACTGCCAGGGGCTGACGCTCGTAGGCCACAACGTCAACTACGACTACCAGATATTGCGGCACAACCTGCTGCGCGACTGCCCCGGAACAATGCTCGAGGAACTGTGTCCACGCTATTTCGACACGCTGAAATACATACGCCTCGTGCGGCCGCGCCTGCGGCAATACAAGCTGGGGCACCTGCTGGAGGTACTCCACCTCGAAGGGCAGAACAGCCATCAGGCCGACGACGACATTTTGGCCACACTGTCGCTGCTGAACTTCTGCCATGTCAATGCCATACAGATGATTGGTGAACAGCAGGTATTCCTCGGCGACCACCGGAAGCAGGTGGAACGCTTCCACGAACGCTATGCCGAGGTGTTCCGCCATGGGGTTCTTGGAACACACGTTTCCATCCCGCAGGCAGGGCGTAAGCAGGATGCCTGCTTGCCAGAGGAGCCCCACTGCGCACTGACAGAGGAGCTGCAGTATGTCTACGACAAGATGGTTGCCGGCAAACTGATAGACCCCATCGACAAGTGGCACCACCTGGTGCACTACCTCGACAGCGACCTCGTCCGCACCGACCTCTACCCCACCCTGCAGCAGCAGCTGGAACGCTACGTCACCGACCTCAACACCTGCAAGGAAGCCGACCTCTGCAGCTCGTCGCTCGAGGAACGCTACATCATCTCCACCGTCCACAAGGCCAAGGGGCTGGAGTTCGACACCGTCATTGTCTACCGTGCCATCGATGGCAGCTATCCCGGCACACGCAGCTGGACGGAAAAGCAGATACAGGAGGATGCGCGGCGGCTCTTCGTGGCCCTCTCCCGGTCGAGGAAGCGGCTGTGCATCGTCTACGACGACTACTACGGACGCTCGCCCCATGCGCTCAGCCCTTTCCTGGAGAAAGTGAAGAGCCACTTCACGGTCTACCGCCGGGGCAGCGATGGAAAGATAAGGCAAGTCTAACGGCGCCAGACCAGGAAATTGGCATTGGGGGAGTCGAAGGCGGAGCCTACGGTGTGGAGCAAGCCTCCCTCGGCGCGGTATATCAGCAGCGACTCGGAACCCACGAGGGCGACGGCTTCGTCCACCCAAAGGTCGGCCAAGGCGGTAGCGAAGTCGTGATACGACTCGCGGTCGACCGAGGCGGCGACGAACAACGTGTGGCCCATCCGGCAGAGCGCGCGGCGGTGGTTCTTGCCTTTGGGCTTGGGCGGCAGTGCCTTGCCCTCGTCGACAAGAATATACTGGCGGAAGAAGCACCCCTCCTCGTCCAACGCCTGCTGCAGAAACGGTTTGCCTCCGCGTCCCAGCAGGGGCACTCCGTCGAGGATGGCGCAATAGCCCTCCTTGCGCTCACCACGGGCCAGTTGCCTGCCGTCGATGACAAAGTCGCCCACGATGTCGCCGTTGTCAGCGCGCACGTCGGCAGCCATGACCGCCAGCAACAAGGAGCTGTCGGCAGCGGGCAAACCCAGCTGCAGCGAGGCGCGTGAGCAGTCGGGCAAGAGGCAGTCGAGCATGTAGAGCGTCAACGGCACATCGTCAACCACGGTGTCGATGACAATGACTGATTCGTCGGCAGGAGAGCCTTCGCGAGCCGGAAGCTCGCGCACTCCGGAATCGCAAGCAGAACCCTCTCGTACCTCGAACGATCCTCCTGTCTTAATCCATAGCGCCAACGCCGCCACCACCACTACCACACAAACCAGCACCCACGCCAGCCGGACATACCACGATCCGCTGCGTGGCGTGGGCTTGCCGATGATACGTATCTCGTTGTCGTCGATTTCTTTCATTTCGCGTTCCTTTCCATCATTTCTTTCAATGCCCGCAGGGCCTCGCGCGAGGCAGAGAGTTCATGCTTCGCCCCGGCGGGGGTGCAGAGTTCAAGTATGCCGCGCGAGGGGTGGATGTAACGCACGGCGGAGAGGTTCACTATGAGGCTCTTGCCGATGCGCACAAACCCCGTTGCCGCCAGTGGTGTCTGCTGCGCCACAAGGCGTTCCAGCTGGCCCAGCTGCAAAGTCACCACCCGTCTGTCGCCGCTGGCGAGCACCAGCGTGGTGTAGTTGCCGTCGGCCTCGGCATAGACCAGTTCCTCTGCCGCTATGCGCAGCAGGTCGCTGGAGGTGACGATGGTGAGCCATTGGGAGTTCATTTCCGCATAGTAACGTCGGGGAGGGAGTTTCTATTGTGCTGTCGGCAGACTATTTTTTTCGATAGTCCTTCCAGCGGTCGCAGCGGCGGGCAATATCCTGTCCCGTGGGGGTGTCGGCGAGGTGTTGCATGAGGTAGGTGAACTCGCCGACGCGGCGCAGGGCGCGGGCCTTGCGCTCGGGGTCGACATAGGTAGCGAAAGCCTCGCGGCGCCACCGTTCGGCTTGCCGTTCGGCCGCAGCGGCATAGTAGCCGGCAGCGATGGAGGCCAGGTCGGCGGGATACATGCAGTTGGCCCACTCCTCTTCCCAGAACGGGTCGTCGTAGTGCAGCGAATCATCGCGCGTAATCCACATGCCTTTGCTGCCATAGGCCACCAGAGGCCAGCAGAGCTGGCCGAAAGCATTGCGCAGTCCGATGGAGAGATTGAGCAGGGCGTCGGCACGGTCGTCGGCCGAGGAGGCCTGCTGCGCCGTTCGCTCCAGCGCAGCCATGCGGCTGGCGAAGCGCAGCTTGTAGTTGCTGTTGTCGGCAAGTAGATGTTTGGCCTGATAGCTGAAAGGGTCGTAACGCATATAAGGTTCGACGTTGAGTCGGTGCTGGTAGCCGCTGTCCACCAAAGCCAGCCACTGTCCGGCCTCCTCAAAGCGGCGCTCGCGCAACAGGTGGGTACCCACAATGTCGCGCCAGTAGTCGAGGTCGCAATAGGAGCGTTCGTTGAACCAGAGGTCCATCGCATCGGCAGGCTTCACGATGCGGCCCACGTAGTCCCCCAGCACATCGGCCGTCAGGCGGTCGGCACAGACAAAGAGTGTGTTGCCGAAGTCGTGGCAGTTGTCACGGCTGCCGTCAGATTCGTATCTATAGTGTCGCCACACCTGTTTGTCGAGAAACGGCATGGTATCGGTAACGACGACATCTTGTCCATACCACCCACCGGCGTAGAGATAGTTCGGTGCATCCGGGATTACGGCATCGTAGAGCCCCTTGCCGTCGCGACGACGCAGCTGTTCCACCACGCGGTTGCGGCTCACCTGCAAGAAGCGGTTGTCGGCCATGTTGACCAGCTGCAAGGCCCGGGAGGTGCGTCCAGCGCGGCGGAAACGGTCGTAGAGGCCACCGCGCCGCAGCACGATGCGCCGCAGGGCGTCGTTGGCGTAGACCGTGCGGTAGAGGTCGACGTTGTAAGCATAGCCCGCGATATGGCTCTGGCGGAAGCACTCGGCGCTGTCCAAGGTCGCCCATTCGCGGAGCATGAGGCCGTCGAGCCACTGCAACTCGGCAAAGAGGCGACGCTCATAGGCATCGTCAATGGGGTCTGTCTGGGCGTGAAGGTGCAGCCGGAGGATACGGAGCGAGTTGTCGAGGAATTCGTCGTCGGAGTGCAGCCCCTCGACCTGTTTCAGGGCTGCGGCGGGGTGGCCAAGGTGGTCGTTGAGGCAGGCAGAGGCGTAGCGCCACATGGCCTTGTTCGTCACTCGCGGGTCGTTGGCGGCACGGCGGCAGAGGCTCTCCAAACGCCGCAACTCGGAAGGGGTGGAGAGGGTGTAGTCGACCAACTGGGAGCCGGTGGTCCAGTTCTCCGTCACAAAAAGGACCCTCTGCAACGCCAAAGGGAAGAAAGGGGAGTTGGGCTGGTGGCGCAGGATGCGCTCGAAGACCTCCACCTTGTCGTCGAGCAGCAGGAAGAGCGAGGCGGCATCGCCGTGGCGCGCATAGATGTCGACGGCTTCGCGCATACGCCCCGTGCGGGTGAGGCAGGCGGCATAGTAGCCCTCGGCCTGATTGCGCAGGTGGCTGCCGCTGAAGGCCTTCTTCTCCCTGCCCCACAGGGCAATGCACTCCTCGTTGCGGCCCGACCTGTAGAGGCACTTCATGGCCAGCAGAAGATAGCGGGGAGCCAGGCGGGCCGATGCCTGATGATGGCTTTTTGAGTGCAGGGTACAGCAGGCCAGGATGCTGTCGATATCGACGGTGCTCTCTTCAAGGCCGCAGCCGTAGTACCACAGCGAGCGCATCTGCTCGCTCCACTGCTCGTAGTATTTGCTCCACAGCAGAAGGCGAATGGCGGCGCTGTCGCCGGTAGCCAGCAGACGGCGGCAAAAGGCATTGCCGAGGTCGTCGCCCTGGCTGACGCGTTGCCAGTCGGCGAGGGAAAAGGCGTAGACAGCCTGGTCGATGGCCGACAGGGAGATGCTGCCGCCCACCTCGCGCTGCCAGGCGCGGCAGTTGGCCTCGCGCCGTCCGTCGTCGGGTTCATGCTGCTCGGCATAGTAGGGCATGAGGCGGTAGAGGTCGCAGTCGTCGGGCATCACGCGCGGCAGAGGACCACAGGCCAGGGTGCGGGTGGCCAGCGACAGGGCGAGGACGCAGAGGACAAGGCCTCTGCCACACAACAAACAGGCGTGGGTGCCGGGAGCAAAGATGCTTTTTCTATCGGCGGTAAAAATCTTCAATTTCATCGTAGGTGTATTTTGAAAGGTTGAGGGAATCGAGATGATAGAGCACGGTGACGCCACCTCCGGGCCGGCGCGGCAAACGATGCTGCACACGGCGGATGTCGTCCGGACGCCCCCACTCCACACGCAGGTGCGAAGAGCTGTCGGTGTCCAGGGCGGAGGACGGCACGAGGCGACGGAAGCGACCCTCGCCGTCGAAAACCACACCCCACCCGAAGACAGGCCACGCCACGCCCATGTCGGCAATGGAGCCAGCGTCGAGGCGGTGCAGATATGGCGCCACATCGTTGTAGTCAAGGATGGAATTGGCAGTCTGCGGCGAGCGCAGGTCACCGGTGTTGTAGAGCATGAGCACCTTGCTGTCGACGGAGAGGCCGGCCAGAGTGCTGTCCACCTGGTGCAGACGCACCGTGGAACTGAGGCGGATGCTGTCCTCGGCCAAAATGTCGTGCAAGGCGTCGCAAAAGCGATAGTAACAGCCCTTGGTGGTCTGCGTCCAATCGCAGTCCACCTGCAGCTCCGTCAGGCCGAACCCCTGGCAGTCGGCCATCCTCTTCACACGCTCGGCCACACGCTCGGCCACCGCCCACACCGACATCTCGCGCATGGCCTCGTTGGTGATATAGACCACGGGGACAACCTCCATCCCGTCGGGCAAGGGCTGCATGAAGCGCGTGGTGGCAATGGGAGCGGCGCCCTCGGGACAGTCGTAAAGAGCCACGTCGAACAGCCGCAGGTAGAGGCGTTGCACATGGTGGTCGCGCAGCCACTGAAGTTCGTACTGCGTGGGGTCGTAGGTGGTCTTCCAATGGTAGACGGCACGGAGCGGGGCGCCATCGGAGCATCCGGCCAGCAGCAGGGCCGTCAGCATGAGGAGAAAAAACCGGTGCTTCATCGTTTATTGTTTTTTTCGGGATGCAAAATTAGCAAAAATAAAGATTATGACAATCGTCAACGTCAAAATAATGTACGAAAACAGGGTATGGCTGTATGAAACGGCAGATTTGGCGGTTCCCGCATACAAGGCAAGATGCCGGCTTTCAAGGCTGATGATTGACAAAACAGCACGTAGCGACATCCGGAAGAAGACGTTGTCGCCATGCGCCATTCCTCGGACATCGTTTTTTAACATTTTGAACCTATCGAGACCGCAGAATGTACATCTACCACAAACACCTCACAACCAACAAAATACAGTCACCTGAAGAAAATTATGTCGTGCGCGACATATCGAATTCATAAAACGCTGTTTGTCAACACACTGTAGGTATCATCTTCTTCCCCGCTTCTTCCCCTCTTCCTACCCGCCACCTACCCACCCCTACCACGGTAGAAGATAATAGGGGTAGGGAAGGCTGCGGGAGGGGCGGAAAAGGGACTTCGACGGCGGTCGGGAAGCCTCGGAGAAGCTGGGGAAAACAAGCCTGCGAGAGTTTTCAACGGGGAGATTTGATAACTTTTTTATTTTCCACAGCGCGGAAGAATAAAATAGTCGTATCTTTACAAACGGAATGCCACCCCGTGATGGCAACTTAAACATTTTGAAATCAAGAAAATAAATAGATACAGGACAATGAAAAACAGTGTCAAAGAGCTGACGGAAGGCATGCAGCGGCTGTGTGCCACAGCGAACAGGATAGTGGCCCAGGGGGGCAATGTCAGCGCCATAGAGCGCGACCTGCTGATGGAGGACCTGCGGCGTCTCTACGACGTGGCGCTGCGGATGGGCGACGAACCTGCGAAAGCCTCCGGCAAGGGAGAAGTCGCCGAGCGCAGCGAGGCGAAAGAAAGCAGCCCCGTGATGGACGAGGAAATTCTCTCGTCGACTGTCATGGCGACGATGGCCGCCATGGCCCCGGCAGACATCCTCGTCGCCGCACAGCAGCCCGCCATTCAGCCGGAACCTGCCGTTGCCGAGCCGGAGACTGTCGTTGTCGAGCCAGAGCCTGTAGTCGTCGAACCGGAGCCTGTCGCTGCCGAGCCGGAGCCTGTCGCTATCGAGCCGGAGGAGCAACCCACCATGGAGGAGCTGGAATCCAACGGCAACAACCTGCTCTTCGACGAGGTCATCATCGAAGAGGTCGCTCCCGCCGCAGCCGAGGAACCCTCCCCCACTCCCGCCGAAGAGCCTGCGACGACGCCCATCGAAGAGCCTGCGCCCATCGAAGAGGCCGCCTCTGCCGAAGCGCCCATCGAGGAGCCAGCCCACAACGAAGGCAAGGTGGGTACACAGGCATCGCTACTGGACTACCTGAAGCGTCCCCTCGAGGAGAAACCCACCGTGCGCACCCTGGGCGACAGCCTCGGCATGCAGACCGCCGTGGCCACCCAGCACACCGCCGCCGGGCAGCTGTCCAAAAAGGTCAGCGACCTCCGCACAGTCATCAACATCAACGACAAGTTCAGCTTCATGAGCGAACTGTTCCACAACAACATGAAGGCCTACAACGATTTCATTCTGCGGCTCAATGCCATCGACACACGCGACGAGGCTCTGATGTACGTCAACGAGGTTTCGACACAATACAAATGGGACGAGGCATCGCTCGCCGTACAGTCGTTCTACAAAGTGTTCGACAAGAAGTTTTGAGGAGAGAATTATTTTGCCGAAGAAAAGAAAGTCTAAAATCGAAAAAAGAGCATTGGATATGGGAAAAGCAATATTGTTCTCGGCGCCGTCGGGTTGCGGCAAGACCACCATCATCAACGAGCTGATGGCCAGCGCCGCCACAGACAGTTTCGACCCGCAGAGCCTCACATTCAGCATCTCGGCCACCACACGTGCGCCGCGCGGCGAGGAGCAGAACGGCAAAGACTACTACTTCCTGAGCCGCGAGGAGTTCATGCAACGCGTGGAGAGAGAGGAGTTTCTGGAGTGGGAAGAAGTATACAGCGGCACCTGCTACGGCACCCTGAAGAGCGAGATAGAACGCATCTGGAACGAGGGGAAGACCATCGTGTTCGATGTGGACGTCAACGGCGGCTGCAACATCAAGAAATACTTCGGTTCCGACGCGCTGAGCATCTTCGTCATGCCGCCGAGCGTGGAGGTGCTGGAGCAGCGCCTGCGCCAC